>CAYXAX010000130.1:0-7346 GCA_964463055.1 uncultured Gammaproteobacteria bacterium
CTGGCGAGAGGAATCGAACCCCCGACCGGCTGATTACAAATCAGCTGCTCTACCGTCTGAGCTACGCCAGCTTATGTACTGAAAACCGCATGCGGGACCAGTGATTTTAAGGAATTGGAGTCCCCAACGCAATTTAATGACAGGGCAGGTTCTCGCGCTGGGCGTCGGGGCTGGCCTGGGAGATGGCCTTCCACACGCCGTCGGCCGCGGTGCTGTCCCGCGGGGCCTGGTAGCGGACCCAGTGGGTGTCCACGGCGTGCTGCTGGACCTCCTGGATCACATTGACGCCCTTGGCCTTCAGTTCCGCTATGCGTTGTTCGGCGCTGGACTGGTTGTGGTAGAAACCCAGTGACACGCTGTTTATCAGGTCGCCGCTCTCCATGATGGCCACGTCGTCAAAGCCCATGCCGTTGAGCTCTTTCACCCTTGCCGCGGCGGCTTTGTGGTCCGGCAGTTGCGGGGTATGCAGCCAATAGCGGCTGACCTGCTCCTGGCGAGGGCTGTAGGCCGCGTCTATGCCCTTGGCCGTGAAGTCCTCAACCACGGTCCTGGCCTCCGTTTCGTCGGAAAACGGGCCCACGATGAAACATGCATCGTGCTCCGCCGGCGTCGCGGCGGACGGCGTTGCGCCGCTGTCGCCCTTGGCCTGGGACAGCAGTTGCAGTTGCGGCACGCTGTCGTCCTGGGGCGCTTCGGTACTCTGCGGGACGGGCGGGCGGCCGCCGTTCAGGGTGTACTGCCAGAAGAAGAAACCGAGATTGATCAGCACCAGCGCAAGAAACAACGCCCTCATACCGCTTCACCCGCGATCAAGGCCAGGCCCTTCAAGACCAGCTCGGGCTCATGGTGGTGGGAATAGGCCAGCAGCGGCAGCAGCGCCGGCGCGTCACCGCCGGTGATAACGCGGCACAGGTCATCGGGCAGCTCCGAGGCCACGTCTTCGCTGATACGGTCCAGGGCCGCGATGAGCATATACAGTGTGCCGCCCTTAATGGCGTCGGAGGTCTCGTTGGCAAGCAGGGCGTTGGGTGAGGCCGCTGCCGCCTCCTCCACGGCCAGATCACTGGTGCCGCTGACCAGCGCGCGGCGCATCATGGCCAGGCCGGGCAGGATGAGGCCGCCCAGGTGTTTGCCGGCGGCGTCCAGGACATCCAGGGTGGCCGCGGTACCGCAGTCCACCACGCACTTGGGCCCGCTGAAAAGATGGTGCGCGGCGATCATGGCCGCCCAGCGGTCCGCTCCCAGGCGCTCGGGGTGGGTATAGCCGTTGGTGACGCCGCAGGCGCGGCGCCGGGGCTTGACGAACTCCGGGGCCACTCCCCACAGGGTCCGCGCCGCGGCACTCACCGCCTGGGCCACGGCCTCGCCCGCCACATTGGAAACCACCACGCGGGCCTGTGCCGGCAGTTCACCCCACGCCTGCGACAGCAGGTCGGCCGTGTCCGGCTTGGCGTAGTCACACACCGCGGGGCTATCGCAGCGGATGCCGTCGCTGACGCACCAGCGCAGGCGCGTGTTTCCGATGTCCACTAGCAGGGTCGCCACAGGAGATTGCCTTCCACTGAGATGATCGAACCCGTTACACGGGGTGGCGGAATGAAGGGTACGCGCGGCATGTCAAATCAGCGTGGTGCATCGTCGCGTCTTCCATGCGTCATCCTTGTATTCAGGCGCCAGCACCGGGTGCGGACCTGAGACTGACCTCTCCATAACTGTACTTATGCACCGTGCCGTCCACCGACAGGAGCAACTCGCCGAGGGAGTCGATGCCCTCCACGACACCGGTCACCTGGCCGTTGGGCCAGCGCAGGACGGCGGTCTTACCCGGCATGATATCGCACTGCCGCCATTCTTCAATAAAGGAAGACAAACCCGCCGCCTGGAATTGCACCACCGCCGCCGACAGGTGCGCCAACACCGCGCCCGCGAGTTGATTGCGCGAGACATACGCCCCCCGCGCGGTGCGTACATCCGTCCACGGCTGGTCGATGGACCGCGCCGCGTCCGCCGGCATGCGCACATTCAGCCCCACGCCGATCACGCCGCGGCACGCCGCGGCCTTGCTGTCCACCACTTCCAATAATACACCGCCCAGTTTGCGGCCCTGCCACAGGATGTCGTTGGGCCACTTCAGCCCCACGCCCATCACACCCGCCGCCGTCAGGGCTCGGACCACAGCCACCGCGCAGGCCACGCCGAGCCCCGCCACCACCCGGGTGTCGCCGCGATACTCCCAGCTGAGCGATAAGTAGACATTTCGCCCATACGGCGATGCCCACGGGCGGCCGCGCCGGCCGCGGCCGGCGCTCTGGTACTCGGCGATGCAGGCGTGGCCGGCGGGCAATCCCCGCCGCACCTTGCCCATCAGGTAGCGGTTGGTGGAGTCGATTTCGTCAAGGACCTCGATGCCGGCCGGGGGAAACGCGCACGCCGCCGGGTCGCCGGCAATGCGCGCCCGGTCCAGTAATTCCATGGGCTCGGCCAGGCGATAGCCCCGTGACGGGACGGCCTCGAAATCGATACCCAGGGCGGGAAGCGATTTCAGCGTTTCCCACAGGGCACGGGGCGAAATCCCCACGGCACGGCACAGATCTTCGCCATCGTGAAAGCGACCGTCGGCCAGGTGTTCAAGGAGGGTGCGGCGCATGCTGCTACTCGGAACGGTGGTGGATGCCGTCACCAGCACCCGGAATTGCCCACAAAATACCACTGATAATCAAGGCAATTATAAATGCCCTTCCTGAAGAAAATAAAACGGTTCATAATCCAAGGTTCATTCCCCGCACGGCGCCGCGGCACCGGTCGATGCGCCGCGCGACATGCCCCACCGAATGGTTCACAACCGGATTGTTGTGGTTTCAAGTCATACCTTAAGGAGTATCTGACGATGAAGAATTATAAAGCCCTTTTTTCTTTCCTGCTCGTGATATGCAGCGTGGCGTGGTTGGGCGCGCAAAGCGCCGTTGCCGGCCCGCACGCCGACGAGGCCAAGAAACACGCCACCGTGGCGCTGAAACACGGTGATGAGATGCTCGAGAACGGCGCCGACATGAAAGCGTTCGTCACGCACGCCCAGGCCGCCATCAAGCATGCCCAGGAAGCGGTGATGCACGCCGAAGAAGACGTCAAGCAAACCGGCAGCAAGGACGTGCAATCGTTCATCGATCACACCAACGAAGGGATCAAGCACATTCAAGAGGCGATCCGCCAGGCGGACATGAATTACCCCGACGAGGCCATGAAACACGGCAAAGAGGGCATGATGCACCTCAGGGAAGGCATCAAGCACCTTTAATCCCCATCAGGCCGGCAAGGGTGATGCCCCTTGCCGGCCCTGCCCCGGGGCACCCCGGCGCGGCCCCAGCGCCACAATGCCTGACCCCCTTGCCCTTGGTTTGTGACTCCCATAGGCGCCGGATCGCGGAAAATGGCCGTATTTATTCCATCGCGCGCACATTTGCAATAAAGTAACCTGTATGTGCCGACCTCCCCTCGTTCGACGGGAGGGGTGTTCACGGCAAGGTCTACCTTAAAACTGTCGCGCACGGAGTAATGCCGAAACGCAGACAACGAAAATTTCCATGGGCGATGTGGCCCGAGGAAAAGCTGCTCGACATTCGCCTGTGTGATCTCGGTCTGCGTATCGAGGGCACATGGATCGAAGAGTGTATTGAACAGCTCTACGAGGAACTGGCCGCCAAGGGCCTCAACTTTCGCCCCCACTGTTGGCTGTCCGACGAGTGGTTCTGTCCTGACGGCGTGCCCGGCATCGCCATCCCATTCTTCCTGATTCACCCGCGCCTGCGCCGCCTGGAGCGGCGCATGATGCGCGAGATGGAGGGCCATACGCACAGCTCGTGCATGAAGCTGCTGCGTCACGAGACCGGTCACGCCCTGACCAATGCCTATCTGCTGCATCGTAAACGCAGCTGGGGTCAGCACTTCGGCAAATCGAGCCAGAAATACCCGGAAAATTACCTGCCCAATCCCTACAGCAAGCGCTTTGTCATCAACCTCGACAACTGGTACGCGCAGAGCCACCCCCACGAGGACTGGGCCGAGACCTTCGCGGTATGGCTGACGCCGCGCTCGGACTGGCGCATCAGTTACCGCGGCTGGTCCGCGCTCAAAAAACTCGAATATGTTGACAAGCTGATGCACGACATCGTCGATCAGAAACCCCAGGTCAGGAGCCGATGGCAGCCGCGCAGCCTGCGCACGCTGCGCGTTACCTTGCGCGAATACTACGAAAAGAAGCGTGACTACTACGGCGTCGAGGAAGCGGATATCTACGACGAGGATTTGCGCAAGCTGTTTTCCGACAAATACGCTGACAGAAGAAACGAACGCGGCGCCGATTATATTCAGCGCGTCAAACCGGAAGTGGTTGAGATCGTATCGCGCTGGACATCCATCTACCGCTACCGCATCAATCAAGTCATCCAGGACATGATTTCACGTTGTGATACACTTGACCTCTACGTACCGGGCAACCACAGGAAGATGAAGCTTGAAATGGTTGCGTGTCTGACCATGCTGGTGATGAATTTCCTCTACAACAAGAGATTTCATATCGTCGTATGAGGCGCTTGCGCGTTATGCTACTGGTCCACGAGAGCCTCGTGCCTCCGGATCACCTGACCAGCCGCGAAGATCCCGAATTCAAGACCTACAAGACCGAGTACGACGTCAAACAGGCGCTGCTCGACTTGGGGCATGAGGTGCGGGTCGTCGGCGTTTACGACGACCTGTCCCCGATTCGGCACGCCCTCGAGGAATGGCACCCCCACATCGCCTTCAATCTTATGGAGGATTTCGCCGGCAACGGCGCCTTCGATTACTATGTGGTCAGCTACCTGGAGATGATGAACGTGCCCTATACGGGCAGCAATCCGCGCGGCCTGCTGCTGTCTCGGGACAAGGGCCTGTCGAAAAAGCTCCTCGCCTATCACCGCATCAGTGTACCGGGCTTCATGGTCATCAAAAAGGGCCGCCAGCCCCAGCGCCACACCAAGCTGAAGTTTCCGCTGATCGTCAAATCCCTCATGGGCGAAGGCTCCATCGGCATCGCCCAGGCATCGTACGTGGAAAACGACGAGCAACTCAACGAGCGCGTGGCGCTGATCCACAAACTGACCAACGGCGACGCCATCGCAGAACAGTACATCGATGGCCGCGAACTCTACGCCACGGTGATGGGCAACCGCCGCTACGAAGTGCTGCCGGTGCGCGAGCTCATCTTCAACGGGCTGGCGGAGAACGTGCCGCGCATCGCCACCTACAAGGTCAAGTGGGACCCGGAGTACCGCGAGCGCTGGGGCATCGACTACGACTACGTGGATGACCTGCCCAACGAGATGCCGCGCATCGACCGGCTGTGCAAACGCGTGTGCCGCATATTGAGCATCAACGGTTACGCACGGGTGGACATGCGCTACACCAAGGACGGGCAGATTTACGTCCTCGAGGCCAACCCCAACCCGGCCATCGCCCAGGATGAGGACTGCGCATTCTCCGCCGCCGAGGCGGGCATGAGCTACGAGGAATTCATTCAGCGCATCCTGACCCTAGGCCTGAGCGCGTCCAAGACCTCCTTCTATTAAAGCCAGCCGGCGCTTCCGTGAGCACCCTCAAGGGGCCTTTCTAATGAATCCCCCACGGTGACCGATATGGTCGCAAGGGAGGGGAATACCGGTCATGCCGCGAACAATCCACACCATTGTCCGTCCCAACCGGGCGGGATTACCTGTGCCTTATTCCCACAGTGGCCGGCAGTGCCGCGCACGCCCATAATCCGCAAACAGCGGCCAGCCCATGCGCACCAAACCCACCCGCGCCACGCTCCACGTGGTCCTCATCGCCCTGACCGTCGCGTTGGCGGTGATCGGCCTCAAACACTGGGGTGCCTTGCAGCGCCTGGAATGGATCAGCTTCGACCAACGCATACAGACAACGCGGGCCGATGCCAAGGCGCCGGACGACATCGCCGTCATCCTTATTGACGAGGCCTCCCTCCAGGCCATGAACCCCCTGCTGGGCCGCTACCCGTGGCCGCGCTCCGTCTACGCCGACCTGCTGGATTTTCTCTCTCTCGGCCACCCCAGGGCCGTGGTCTTCGACATCCTGTTCAGCGAGGACGAAAAGGACGCGCCCCATGCCACGGCACTGGGCCGGCAGGATCAGCGCCTCATCGATACCACGCGCCGCAGCGGATTTACATATCACACCGCCCAGTTCATTCACGATGCGGGGATCCACGGACCCGGCGCGGCGCTGCCCGCGGACTTCGCGCAGCGGTTTCGCATTCCCCAGGCGCGCGGCTTTGATGCCGGCGACAACAACAGTTTTACCCTGCCGCTGAACGGCCTGTACCAGGCGTCCCGCGGCGTGGGCATGGCCGGCCTGAACCCGGACAGCGACGGGGTATATCGGCGCGTGAAGCTGTTCCGCAGCTACCACGGTGACGTCTACCCCGCCCTCTCGGTGGCGCCGCTGATGAACGGCACAGGCACGCAGAGCGTCGCCAGACGCGGTGCGCGCCTGCGCTTCGGCCGCGACAGCATTCCCCTGGACGCCGCCGGCAACTACCTCATCAATCCCTATCACCACTTCAACGACTACTCCATCGCCGGCGTGTTTTCCAGTCTGCAGAAGATACGCAGCGGCGACGTGCGGAACCTGGTGATCAACCCCAATGAGTTCAAAAACAAAGTCGTCTTTATCGGCGCCAGCGCGGTGGGTCTGGAAGACCTCAAGGCCACCCCCCTGGCATCGGCCACTCCCGGCGTGTACCTGCACGCATCGGTGACGGGCAACCTGCTCAGCGGGGATTTTCTGTCCGCGGTCCCGGCACCGGTGACGGCACTGCTGATCATCACCCTGGCTCTGGCCACGGGTACCGGTATTGCATTGACTCGCCGTTTCGCGTTTCAGCTATTGTCGCCCGTGGTACTGGGCGGCGCCTACACCGCATGGGTGTTCTGGCGCTTCCAGCACAACGCGGTGTATGACCTGACCGCACCGCTGCTGGCCGTGGCCCTTACCTGGCTGAGCGTGTCTTACTACGGATTCATCACCGAGGGAAAGGATAAACGGCGCATCAGAAAGATGTTCTCCCAGTATGTCTCACCCTCCATCCTCACCGAACTGGTGGATCAATACGGCAATTCCCTCAAACCCGGCAGCGGACGCCGCGAATGCGTCACGGTGCTGTTTTCAGACATCAGGGACTTTACTTCCATCTCCGAGCGCCTCGCGGCGGAGATGGTGGTGGAACTGCTCAATACCCACTTCCACGCCATGACCGACGTCATATTCGAACACCATGGCACGCTGGATAAATTCAT
>CAYXAX010000131.1:0-7321 GCA_964463055.1 uncultured Gammaproteobacteria bacterium
CACATACTCAGCGCCTCTATACAACTCGGTGTGTCCCTTCTGTCGCCCGAAGCCCTTGACCTCGGTCACGGTCAAGCCCGCGACCCCGACCTCCGACAATGCCTCTCTTACGTCATCGAGCTTGAACGGCTTAATGATGGCCTCGATCTTTTTCATTTTGACACCCCCTATATACGCAACGTCAAAAATGGATAGTCCGCGAATTAGTTATCGATAAACCCCGAGGTGATCGGATAGCGGCGGTCACGACCGAAGGCGCGCCGTGTCACCCGCACCCCGGGTGGCGCCTGGCGGCGCTTGTATTCATTGTGCTGCACCATGGCCACCACGCGCCTCACCGTTTCCCCATCGAACCCCCGTGCGACGATGTCGTCCACTCCCATATCCTGCGCGATGTACAGCTCGAGGATGGGATCAAGGATTGAATACGGCGGCAGAAAGTCTTCATCCTTCTGGTCTTCAGCGAGTTCAGCGGACGGGGCGCGCTGGATGATCCGCTCCGGGATTACCCGCGACCGTGCGTTGCGATAATTTGCCAGGTCATAGACCATGGTCTTGGAGACATCCTTGATCACCGCGAATCCGCCCGCCATATCTCCGTAAAGAGTGGCATACCCCACTGACATCTCGCTCTTGTTGCCGGTGGTCAGCACAAGCTTGCCGGTTTTGTTGGAAACAGCCATCAGTATAACACCTCTGCAGCGGGCCTGTATGTTCTCCTCAGTGGCATCCACCGGCAGACCGCGAAACATCCCGTCGAGTTGATGCAGGAAGGAATTGAACGGCGGATCGATGGAGATGGTGTGATATTTCACGTCCAACGCACGGCACAGCGACTGGGAATCTTCCATGCTCATTGCCGAGGTATACATGGAGGGCATCAGCAATGCCTCGACGCGGGACGCGCCGATGGCATCCACGGCGATGGCCAGTGTCAATGCCGAATCGATACCGCCGGAGACACCGACGATGGCGCCGCGGAAGTTGTTCTTTTCGATGTAGTCCCTGACACCCAGGACCAGCGCCTGGTACACGCTTTCACGAATCTGCGGGACGGGCGCCAGCCGGCCCGGCAAGGCCGTGATCACTTCCTCCACTTCGAAATCAGCCACCTCCACCCGCTCGGTAAAGGCGGGCAGGCGTTGGACCACCTTGCCCGTGCCGTCCATGACAAACGACTCACCGTCAAACACCAGTTCGTCCTGACCGCCGACCAGGTTGACGTACAATACAGGTACTCCGGTTTCCCGCACACGCCGGGCAAGCACAGCCTCGCGTTCCTCCCCCTTGCCGATATGGTAAGGGGATGCGTTCAGGTTAATCACCAGCCCTGCCCCTGCCTCCGCGGCCTGGCGTACGGGACCGGGAAACCAGGCATCCTCGCAAATCGTGACCCCTACCGCCGCACCATTGATGTTTACAATGCACGGCGAATCTCCCGGGGTGAAGTAGCGTTTCTCATCGAATACGCTGTAATTGGGCAGACACTGCTTTTGATAGATCGCCACGACTCGCCCGTCACTCAGCACCGCGGCAGCGTTATATACACAGGCATCATCGCGATAGGGGTAACCGACGATAACATCGATCCCCACCGCCTCCCGCGCCAGGGCCTCCAGGGCCTTTTGCACCTGCGTATAGAGTGCCGGCCGCTGCAGCAGGTCCTCCGGCGGATAGCCGGTCAGACCCAGCTCGGGGAACACCACTGCATGGGCGTGAAGATCATCGCGGGCATGGTGTACGGCCTCGGTAATCTTGGCCGCATTGCGCGGCACAGCGCCCACCAGCAGATTGAGCTGGGCCATCGCTATACGCAGTTGCTTCGCCACCGTATTTGGCCCCTTCCCCGTTAAGCCTTGAGCAACTCTGCCATACGGGCACCAATATCCGCGGGTGAACGCACCACACTGACTCCCGCCGCCTCCAACGCCGCGATCTTGTCATGCGCCGTTCCCTTGCCGCCGGCGATAATCGCCCCGGCATGACCCATGCGCCGCCCCGGTGGAGCGGTCATCCCCGCCACGTAGGCGACCACCGGCTTGGAGACATGGGCATTGATATAGGCAGCGGCGTCTTCCTCCGCGGCACCGCCGATCTCGCCCACCAGAATGATACCCTCGGTCTGCCCGTCCCCCTCAAACAGCGTCAGGCAGTCGATAAAGCTCATGCCGTGCACAGGGTCTCCGCCGATCCCCACACAGGTGCTCTGCCCGAGACCGATCTGCGTGGTCTGGTATACCGCCTCATAGGTCAGGGTACCGGATCGGGATACGATGCCTACACGGCCGCGCAGGTGTATGTCCCCGGGCATGATGCCGATTTTGCATTCACCTGGGGTGATCACACCGGGACAATTAGGACCGATGAGCCGCACATCACCCGCCAGCGCCGCTTTCACCTTGACCATGTCCTGTACCGGGATGCCCTCGGTGATACACACGATGACCTTGATGCCGGCGTCGGCCGCCTCGAGGATGGCATCCGCCGCATGGGGCGCCGGCACGTAGATCATGGTGGCGTCGGCGCCGGTGTCCGCCACGGCGTCGTATACGGTATTGAATACCGGCCGGTCCAGGTGAAGCTGACCGCCCTTCCCCGGCGTCACGCCACCCACCAGCCGGGTGCCATAGTCAATGGCCTGCTGAGAATGGAACGTGCCCTGTTTGCCTGTGAATCCCTGGCAGATAACCCGCGTGTGTTTATTGATCAACACCGCCATTACACCCGCCCCCGCGCCGCCGCCACGGCTTTTTGCGCGGCGTCGGTAAGGTCGGCCGCCGTTGTCAGCGTAACACCGCTCTCTTCCAGCAACTGCCGACCCAACGCTGCGTTGGTCCCTTCCAGGCGAACCACCACCGGCAGGCTCACGCCGGCATCCTTGACCGCGGCGATGATACCCGCGGCGATCAGATCACAGCGCACGATGCCGCCGAAGATATTGATCAACACCGCCTTGACCTTGGCATCGGACAAAATCAGTGTGAACGCCTCGGCGACCCGCTCGGCAGTGGTTCCGCCACCCACATCGAGGAAATTGGCCGGCTCGCCGCCGTGCAGCTTGATCAGGTCCATGGTGGCCATGGCCAGGCCGGCGCCGTTGACCATGCAGGCGATATCGCCGTCCAGGGTGATGTAGTTGAGGCCGTGCTGATGGGCGCGGCGCTCCTTTTCGTCTTCCTGCAGCCAGTCCCGTGCGGTGCCCAGGTCGGATTGGCGGTAAAGAGCGTTATCATCCACCACCAGCTTGGCATCCAGTGCCAGCAGATCGCCTTGGCGGGTAATGACCAACGGATTAATCTCCAGCAGGCTCAAGTCTTTTTCCACGAACAACCGGTAGACCTTGTGGACCAGTGCGGTATAGGGAATCAACAGCGCCGCCTCAATTCCCAGGTGATAGAACATGCGCCGGCATTGATACGGCTGCAGCCCCACCACAGGATCCACACTCACGGTTAGAATGCGCTCCGGGTGAGCGGCCGCCAACTCTTCAATCTCGATACCACCGGAGGCGGAGGCCATGAGCACGATGCGCTGCCTGTCTCGGTCGATAGCGGCCCCCAGATATAACTCCTGGCGGACATCACAGGTGCATTCCACCAGCACATGGTTAACCGGCAAACCCGCCGGCCCTGTCTGACCGGTGACCAGACGTTTGCCCAGCATGTCCGCGGCCGCCTTCTCCACATCCGCCAACCGGTCAACCAGGCGTACTCCACCGACCGCGCCGCGGCCGCCGGCATGGACCTGGGCCTTAACCACCCAGCCCGAACCACCCAGCCCCTCGGCCGCGTGACGTGCCGCCGCTGCGGTCGCCGCCATGGCACCGGCTGGGGCGGGAACGCCGTAGTCGTCCAGCAACTGTTTGGTTTGATATTCGTGAAGATTCACAGGGTTCGCCGGCCTCGTTCCCGGGGCGGACCTTGTTATGGGAAAACGCCGCCCCGTTCAGAACAAACTAAAAGGGGGATATTCTGGCCGAAACCCGGCAATTAAGCAAAACACGCCGTCCTGTCATGGCGGCATGAACGACCTGCAATTGCACGGGAAACCGCCTGTCGCCGAACGGCTGGGTGCCTGTCCGAGTAATCGGCGCGTAGCAAGGAGAACGGTGGATACTATGTGACGAAGAAGATCGAAAATATGGACCCGAAGTCCGCCGCCGCGGCAGCGAGATGATTACTCAGGCGGCCCCCAGAGGATCACTCGGTGGTTTTTATCTTAAGCTTCTCCAACTGCTTACGGAACAGACGGTCGATCTCCTCCGGCGGCACCGCCCCGCTGAATATGAACCCCTGAAAGGCATCGGCCCCCGCGCCGCGAAAAAAATCATACTGGCTGCGGTTTTCGATACCTTCCGCAACCACCCTCAACTGCAGGGCATGACCCAGGGCGACGATGGCCGAGGCAATGGCGAAATCGTTGGGGTCCGCGCCGATATTACGCACAAACGACTGAGCGATCTTGAGCGTTTTAATCGGATAGCGCTTGAGAAAGCGAAGTGACGAATAGCCGGTGCCGAAATCGTCCAATGCCATGTGCAGCCCCATGGCGTTCATGTCGTTCAATATCGCACGGCTGGTGTTGCCATCGTCCATGAGCAGGCCCTCTCCGACCTCCAGCTCCAGGTCCCGCGGTTCAATTCCCGAGTGGTTGAGGTAACGCTCGATAACCCGCACCAGGCCGCGCTTTTGAAACTGGCGCGGGGACAGGTTCACCATGGCACGCAGCGGCGGTAGTCCGGCATCGCGCCAGCGACGCTGTTGGCTGCATACCTCATAGAACAGCCATTCGCCGATGGGTACGATCAATCCAGTCTCCTCGGCCAGGGGGATGAAGTCGCAGGGATAGATCAGATCGGTGGAACCCGCGCGCTGCCAGCGCAGCAATGCCTCCACACCCAGCATGGCCCCCGTCTTCAGATCCAACACGGGTTGATAATGCACCACCAGTTCCTGCCGCTCCAGGGCATGACGCAGACTGGTCTCCAGCTCCATGCGCTGCGTCGCCTGGACGCTCATGCGCGGACTGTATAACTGATAATTATTCCGCCCCTGCTCCTTTGCATGGTACATGGCGGTATCGGCGTTCTTGATGAGGGCATCCGCCTCCGTACCGCCATCGGGGTATAGGGCGATACCGATACTGGTCGTCACATAAAGCTCACGCCCGTTGAGGGAGAACGGTGTATTCATAGCCTTGTTGATGTTACGCGCCACCAGATCAACGTCTTCCGGCCGCGAGATACCTTCCAGAATCACGGTAAACTCATCGCCGCCAAGGCGGGCGATGGTATCACCCTCGCGTACCCGCTGACTGAGTCTTTCGGCAACGGTCTTCAACAAAAGGTCACCTACGTCATGACCCAGGGTATCGTTGATCACCTTGAAGTTATCCAGGTCGAGAAACAGCAGACCCACCTGCAGTCCGTTGCGTTGGGCCCTGGCCAAGGCCTTTCCCAGTATCTCCCGGAACAGCATGCGATTGGCCAACCCAGTCAGGGTGTCGTACCAGGCCAGCTTGCTGAGTCGGACTTTTTCGCGCTTGCGCTCGATGGCGTAACGAATGGCTCGCGCCATCAGACTGCCATCGCCCTGCCCTTTCACCAGGTAATCCTGAGCCCCCACCTGCACGGCCTGCAGGGCGAAGGCCTCATCGTCATGTTCACTGAGCACGATGATTGCGACCTTCGGCGCGGTGGCCTCTATGCGATGGACGGTTTCCAGGCCGTAAACGTGGGAGACAGACAAGTCCATGAGTACCACATCGAATGTCTTGGTACGCAGCTCGCGCAAAGCGACGCTCAGGCGGTCGACATGATGCAGCTGGAATCTGTTGGCCCCCGCATTCTCCAACTGTTCCCGCACGATGCGTGCGTCGGTGGGATTGTCTTCCACCAGCAATACGCGGATAGGTTTGACTGCAGGCGTCTCGTTCATGCCATCACCGCTGGTGCATCAGGGACATGCGAAGAATTGGAATTGTCCCCTGGTAATCCGGGAACGCGCCTGTAAGGCTCCGCCATCGCCCCCGTCACACTGCGGGGAATGGAGGGTGGAGCAGCCATGTGCTTGGTGGACAACGACCGGGCTTAACATCTGTCGATTGATATCACGCGTATTACATGGGGTTATTGTTGTTTCTTGCCGGCACAACCGGGACCGGCGTGTCCGGACAGTTCTCACCATGCGCTGAGACAGCGTGATCGAGGCTTCGCCATAAATCAGCAGCGCCGGCCCTGTGAGAGGTATCGACCATAGACGCTGAAACTTGATTAAGTGAAGATTAAGAAGGGGTTAAGAACGGGTCGCAGGCCGACAAAGAGTTTCGGGTTCCGCGTTGTGGCGCGGCCTGTCGGCCGCAACTAATTAATCCTACCTGCGGGTGTCGACTTTCCCGTTAGATGAAGCGGTTTTTTCCCCGACTTGAGACCTGGGACCTGTGACTTGCGACTTTTTTAGAACGGAATGTCGTCGTCGAATTCCTCACTGGGCGCCGCACCCGTGGCGGTCTCTTTTACCTGTGAACCTTCATTGGCGTAATCAGGTGCCTCACTGCTGAAGTTATCGCTGCCGCCCGCACCAGCGCCGCCACCGCGGCTGTCCAGCATCTGCATCTCGTTGGCGACGATCTCGGTGGTGTAACGGTCATTACCGTTCTTGTCCTGCCACTTGCGGGTGCGCAGGCTGCCCTCCACGTAGACCTTGGAGCCTTTTTTGAGATACTCGCCGGCGATCTCTGCCAACCGGTTGAAGAAAACCACGTTATGCCATTCGGTGCGCTCGTTCTGCTCACCGCTCTGCTTGTCGCGCCACGACGAAGAGGTGGCCAGCGCCACATTCGCCACGGCGCCGCCGCTGGGCATGTAACGCACCTCGGGGTCTCTGCCCAGATTGCCGATCAGAATCACCTTGTTGATGCCCCGTGCCATAATGGTTCTCCGATTCGCCCGTTATTCCGTATCCACCGTGTCGTTGCACAGTGTGCCTGAGTCGCTGGTACCGTCAGCCCGCAGCGCCGGTGTCAGTGGCAAAGCGTCGCAGGGCATCCTGGTCCAACGCCCGTGAATCCACTTTGAGGTAGGCCACTTCGTCTTCCGCCACCACCACGGCCTCTTTGACACCCTCGACCTGCAGCAGTCGCACTGTCAGTTCCTGGGCCTGGCGCCCGTCAATGCTGCCAACGTTGAGCATCTTGCTGGACAGATACGGCGGCTGGCGCAGGGTGCTGGCGATGAATGCCCAGAATACCGCGGCCAGGCTGCAAAATACAAATACCGCCTGCAGGCCCTCGGCACCGTACAGCCAGCCCCCGGCCGCGCCGC
>CAYXAX010000132.1:0-7198 GCA_964463055.1 uncultured Gammaproteobacteria bacterium
ATGTAAAGCGATGAGCGATACTGCAACACAGAATAATACGATCACCTATTTCCAGCGCAATAACCCGTGGCACACGCTGATTCCTGCGGTGAAGGCACTGATTACCAGGCCGCGCGAATTTTTCGCCGGCATGCCGTTCACCGGGTTTTACATCAATAGCCTGTTTTTTGCCTCCATCATTATTTTCGGACTGACCGTGCTCTCAGTGCCTGACTACAGTCTGGGTATGCTGTTCATGATGCCCCTCCTCTGGGGCGCGATACTGATCGGCATGTGGATAATGGCCGTCTACATCAGCTGGGCCATGAAGATTTTTGCCGGTACCCGCCTGACCCAGGCGAACGCCTTCCAGCTGTCCTCCTATGCCATGGTGCCGATGCTGTTTGTCGGGCTATCCTGGCTTGGCATTGCCGCCTTTCTTGGGAGCGTGTATCTGTTCTGGCTGGGGCTCATGGCGCATTGCCGTATCTCGGCAGGCCGTGCTGTAGCGGTGCTTATTATACCGGTGTTGCTTGTTGCCATCGTCGGCGGAGGCACGGTGTTCTCGCTGGACCAGTTGCATTAACTGGTGTCCGTCCATAAACACACGAACCCCGAATAATTACCTGTGCTGGCGAATTCCTAATTCGCGCGGGAACAAGGCATGTATGAACTACGGTAATTTCCCCGTTTTTAGCGGTGATGGATTTACGGGGAATTATCCGGGAGTGGTGCGTGCCGGCCGCGTTCACCACCGCGCCACTTTTCGATGAAGCGTTCCATGGCCACGTAGAAGGCCGGCGTCACGTAAAGCGTGAGGAGTTGGGAAAATACCAGGCCGCCGACGACGGCGATGCCCAGCGGGCGGCGCGCCTCGGCACCCATGCCGAAACCCAGGGCGATAGGCAGGATGCCGAGAATCGCCGCCATAGTGGTCATCATGATGGGGCGAAAACGCACCAGACACGCCTCGATGATGGCGTCGCGGGGGGCGAAGCCATGCTCACGGCGCATCTGCAGGGCGAAGTCGATCATGATGATGCCGTTTTTCTTCACCAGCCCCACCAGCATGATCAAGCCGACAAAGCTGAATATATTGAGCTCCTTTCCGAACAGCATCAGCGTCAATAAGGCGCCCACCATGGCCAGGGGCAGTGCCGTCAGGATGGTGATGGGGTGAATAAAGTGTTCGTAGAGAATGGCAAGTACCATATAGATCACCAGGATGGTGACACCCAGCAGGATGGGCAGATCCACCATGGATTGCTGGAAGGTCTCGGCGTTGCCGGCAAACGTCCCGGTGATGCCCGCGGGCAGCGTCTGATGGGCGAGGTTGTCGACGCTGCGCGTGACCTCGCCCAGCGATACGCCCGGTGCGGCATTGAAGGAAAACGACACCGCCGGCAGTTGGCCGTAATGGGTGACGGACAGCGGGCCGACGCCGGGCTGGATGTCCGCCACGGCGCGCAGCGGCACGGTTTTCCCGTTTGCGCCCTGGACATACAGGGCATTGAGCGCATTGATGTCCTGCTGATATTGCGGGGCCAGTTCCATGATCACTTGATACTCATCGGTGGAACCGTAAATCGAACTGACCTCCCGTCCGCCGAAGGCCGAATAAAGCGCCGATTGGACTTCCTGGGCGGTGACCCCGAACGCGGGGGCGATATCCCGCAGGATATGCACGTTGACCTGCGGATTGTTGAGCTCCAGGTCGCTGTTGACATCCTGGATGGTGGTCAGCTTTTTTAGCTGCGGCGCGAATGCCGCGGCGGCGCGATCGAGTTCGTCCACGTCGGGACCCTGCAGGACGAAATCCACGCCGCCGGAACCGCCGTGGGCACCGATGCGTATGGCCGGGGGATTCATGAAAAACACCTGCATGTCGTGCACTGGTTGCACCGCCTTGCGCAACTGCTGCAGCACCTGATCGGCGCTGATGCTGCGCTCATCCATGGGTTTGAGGCGGATGAACAGGCGGCCGATGTTGCTGCCGCGGGAGCCGCCGGCGCCTTGCCCCGCACTGGACATGGCCGACGCCACATTGGGATTGCTTTCGACGATGTGCGTCACTTTCTCCTGCAGCGCCTTGAGTTCATCGAAGGTAACGCCCTCCGGGGCCTGGGTCATGGCATAAATCTGCCCGGTGTCCTCGGTGGGAATGAACCCCTTGGGGACGACCTTGAACATATAGACGGTCAGAATAAGGGTCGCAGCAGCCACCAATAACATGCTGCCCCAGTGGTCCACGGACCAGATGAGGGTACGGCGGTAGAATCCGCGCATGCGTTCGAACCCTCCCTCCAAGGCGGTATATAACCTGCCGTGTTCATCACCGCCGTGAAGGTAGCGGCTGCACAACATGGGGGTCAGGGTCAGGGAGATGAGGCCGGACAGGAGGATGGCGATGGCGACCGTCATGGCAAACTCGCGGAACAGTCGCCCGATCAGCCCGCCCATGAAAAGGATGGGGATGAACACGGCGGCCAGCGACAGGGTCATGGACACCACGGTGAACCCGATCTCGCGGCTGCCCAGCAGCGCGGCGCGTGGGCCCGATTCGCCCTTTTCGCGGTAGCGCACGATGTTTTCCAGCACCACGATGGCGTCATCGACCACGAAGCCCACCGCCAGGATCAGGGCCATTAACGAAAGATTGTCCAGGCTGAAATGCGCCAGGTGCATGACGGCGAAGGCGCCGATGATTGACGTGGGCAGGGCCAGGGCGCTGATAAGGGTGGCGCGGGCGTTGCGCAGAAACAGAAAGATCACTCCCACTACCAGCCCCATGGCCAGTAGCAGGGTGAACTTGACCTCGTGGATGGAGCCATTGATATAGTCGGCGCGGTCGTAAATGAGGTTCAGGCTCGCATCGCCCGGGGCCTGGGCCGTGAGCGCCGGCAGCAGCGCGCGCACGGCGCGGGACACCTGCACGGTGTTGGCCCCCGGCTGGCGCTTGACCGCCAGCACGATGGCAGGCTTGAGCTGGGTTTTGTTCTCCAGGTTATTGAAGTACATGGTGAGCTGTTTGTCGTCTTCGGTGCTATCGACGGCCCGGCCCACATCGGACAGATACACCGGCGCGCCGTTTTGATAGGTGACGATGAGCTTGTTATAGGCGGCGGCGTCGGTCAGCTGGCCCGGCGCCTGAACCGTGTAGGACCGCACCGATCCGTCAATGGAACCCGACGGTAGATTGGTATTGCCGGCCTGCACGGCCTGCGTGACCTGGGACAGGGTCAGGTTGCGCGCCGACAGCGCGTACGGATTCAAATACAGCCGCACCGCGTACTTGTGCGAGCCGAACACCAGCACCTGCGCCACGCCGGGAATAGTGGAGATCTGCTGGGCCACCCGGGTCTGGGCGTATTCATCCAATCGAGTGAGCGGCAGTTGATCTGCGGTGAGCGCCAGGTAAATGATGGCGGAATCGGCGGGGTTGACCTTGCGCAGCGTCGGCGGACTCGGCATGTCCGGCGGCAGGCGGCGGATGGCCTGGGAGATGGCCGATTGTACATCCTGGGCCGCGGTATCGATGTTGCGGGACAGATCGAACTGCAGCGTGATCTCGGTACTGCCGGTGGAGCTCTCCGAGCTCATGGAGGTGACACCGTCCACAGCGGAAAACTCGCGTTCCAGCGGGGTGGCCACCGCAGAGGCCATAGTCTCGGGATCGGCGCCAGGCAGGCTAGCCCTGACGTCCACGGTGGGGAAATCCACGTTGGGAAGCTCGCTCACCGGCAGATTGAAATAGGCGATCATGCCGAACACCACCAGCGCCGCCGTGAGCACCGTGGTCATTACGGGACGCTGGATAAACGGCGCCGAGATATTCACTGCCGGTGATCCGGTGACGCGCCCGGTGCGCTGGTCTCTACCGATGCACCCGGACGCAAATCGCGCGGCACCCGCGTCACAACGATTTCACCCGGCGTGGCGCCGGAGGCGATCACCGCCAGATCGCCGATCTGCCTGTCCAGCGCCACCTTCTGGATCCGGGCGGTCCCGTCTTTTACCACATAGACAAAGTTGCCGTCCTGGCCCGTTTGCACCGCCGTCTCCGGCACCACGACGGCATCGGGCTGGACGGCGAGCTGCATGCGCACCCCGACATACTGGCCGGGCCACAGCCGCTCGGTTTCATTCGGGACGCGCGCCTTGAGGGTGACCGTGGCCGTTGTCGGATTGACATTGTTGTCGATGAATACCAATTTTCCCTGGCCGAGATCACCCGAGCCGTCTTCCCGGGTAATGAAGATGTGGATGCTTCCCTGCTTCTGGTAAGCGCGCACTTCAGGCAACGTCTGCTGGGGGATGGTGTACTGTATGAGTATCGGATTCATTTGATTGATGACAACGAGCGGTGCCGCGTCCGTCGGCGCCACAAGATTCCCGGGTTTCACCGCCAGGCTGCCGGTACGGCCGGTAACGGGGGCGCGAATATCGGTGTAGGACAAATTGATGCGCGCCTGTTCGTAGGCGGCCTTGGCCTGATCCGCCGCGGTGCGCGCGTTGCCGATTTCCTGCGGCGTGACGTAGTCTTTCCCCGCCAACGGTGCGAGACGCGCATACTGGGCATTGGCATTGCCCCATGCGGCCTTGGCCGAGGCCAGCTGTGCCGCGAAAGGCGCCGGGTCGATCTGAAACAACTGCTGCCCCCGTTGTACCGCGTCACCTTCGGTAAAGAACACCCGCTTCAGCAGCCCGTTCACCTGGGGACGAACCTGTACGGTATGCTCGGACGTCACCCGTCCCACCGCCTGAACGAGCACCGGCATCGGCTGTATCCGCACCGCCGTGGTGTCCACATACAACGGGCGCTCTTCGTGGTGCCGGCGTTCGGCGTGCGGCTTGGTGGCGCCGTGCAGCATCCACAACGCCGCGCCGGCGGCGGCGGCGGCGAACACCGTTACCACGGCCCGCCGTGCGCTGCTCACGGCATCCCCTGACCGTGGTCGGTCATGGCGAGTCCGCCCACGGCGTGTCCCAGCGCGGCCAGGCCGGCAAACCAGTTCAACTGCGCCTGGACCTGTTGGGCGCGGGCGGTCGCCAGGGTGGACTGGGCGCTCAATACATCGAGGATACTGGCCAGCCCCGCCTTGTAACGCGCCGATGCCACCTCGTCGGCCTGGCGGGCGCTCTTCAGCTGCGCGGCGCTGGTGTCCAGCGTGGCGGCCGTTGTCTTCAAGTTCTGGTAGGCCTGCCACACCTCCAGTTCCACCTGCTGGCGCAGCTGATCGACGGTCGCCTGCTCCACGTCCACCCGCGCCTGGGCCTGGCGATTCGCGGCCCGGTCTCCGAAGCCGGCAAAGATGGGGATACTGACCGTGATTCCCGCGCTGTAGTTGGAAGAGTCAGCGACGCCCACCGTGCGGGTGATCCCCGCATTGGCATCGAATGACAGCGAGGGCAGGCCCTTGGCTCGGACGACTTCGAGATTGGCCAGCGCGGCCTGTTGATTCGCCTTGGCGGCGAGCAGGCTGGGATGGACATTGCGTGCCTGCTCGAGGAGATCGGCAATGCTCTGCTTTGGCAGCGCGGTGTCGATCTTTTTCTGCCACGGCGCGAGGGGCAGATCCACATCCGGGGAATAACCGACAGTGGTGGCCAGCTGCCCGCGGGCCGCGGCGAGCTGGCCCTCGGACTGCTGCAGGGTAAGCCGCGCCCCGGCGAGCGCTGCCTCGGCCTGATAGATATCCCCGATCGTCGCCAGCCCGGTGTGCTGGCGCTGGTGGGCGGCATCAAGACTCGCCTCTGCGTCCTTGACGCTCTGTTCATTGGCATCGACCAGCGCCTGCAGTCCGCTGACTTGATAATAATCCTGCTCGACCTGGAGTATCACATCTTGCAGCGTTTGATCGCGGGCCAGTCTGGTGGAGGCCAACGTGAATTTCGCGCCGTCCAGGCCCCCAGCACGGTTGCCGAAGTCCCATAGCAGATAACTCAGGCTGACACTGGGACCATAACGCGTCTGGCTGCCGGAGGAGGTGCCGGAAAAATTCACGAAGCTGCTGCGTTGGGCGCTGATCTGCCCCGTTACCTGTGGCCAATAACCCGCCCGTGCCAGCGCCACACCCGCCTCGCTTTCCTGTATCTGCGCCCACGCAACTTTTGTTGACGGATTGTTCTCCTGCGCCAGGGAGGTAAGCTGGATCAGCGTCAGTGGTTGGTGAAAATGCGGCGGCGTCGAATTATCCTCCGCCCGCGGTTCACGCATAATCCCGGCCAAGCCGAGACACAAAACCACCAGCACAACCGTATTGCGCATTTATTCCGTCGATCCTGCCATCATTGAAGCGTCGATATCTGAAGGCCGGGGGGGCGGGACTTGAGCATGTGCATATCTTATTATCGCATCCGTACCGGGAAACAAAAGCAGTGTTTACACAGGTTTACAAATTTTTACAGGTGGCTGTTCGGTATTCGGCCGGCATGACCCGTGGGTGGAAATTCGTAGTTTTGGCTGAGACTGGGGGTGTAGACAGGCCGCGGCAATGCGCTTGTCAGGAATAGCTATTTATCGGACTGCCCGAATTCCCCGGGGTCGCTCCGCAACCCCTTACTGGTTGTGGATCCTGCCCATGAGGGCGGACGCGTTGAAGGTCTCTTTCGCATCGATCAGGGCGCGCGCAGCATCGAGCTGGCCCCAGGTATTCCACAACAATACGCCACGCACGCTCCCGGCCTTCAGGTAGTAGACGACGCCCTCGCGGTACGGCTCTTTCCAGTCTTCGACGATATCCATGTTGGCGCCGAATTCGCCGACCGCTTCGTAGCCCAGGTCGAAAAGGTCTGAATAAAAGTACGGTATGTGCTCGTATTTCTTCTTCGCTCCGGCCATGTTGCTCCCAGCCATCCTGCCCATTGTATTGGCGTTGTCCTCGTGCTCGACACGCCGGCGCACACCGAGGGCGGGGCTGTAGAAGTTGGCGACGTCGCCGGCGGCAAAAATATCAGGCGACGATGCGCGTAGTTGTTCGTCAACCACAATGCCGTTATCGATGTTGAGGCCGAGTGCTGTCGCCAGGCCAACCTCGGGTTCGATGCCGATTCCAGCGACGACCGCATCTGCGGACAAGGTCTTGCCGTTCTCGGTAGAGACGGTGAAGCGTCCGTTCTTATTTTCCAAGGCGCGGACTTTCTCGCCGGTTAGCACATTAATTCCCTTGTCACGGAAGTAGGCGTTGAGGAAGTCTGACAGCTTGGGCGGATAGATGCG
>CAYXAX010000133.1:0-7192 GCA_964463055.1 uncultured Gammaproteobacteria bacterium
CCATGCCGTTGCTCATTCGAGATTACGAGGTGGTTTTGCCGGCATCCGAGTACTGCTCACGCGCAACACGTGAGACCGAGCGCTGACAGGCCCGTATCATGAAGGAATTGGTGAATCACATCGTTGCCGGGGCGTTCATCCTTATCGCCGTCATCGGGCCGGTATCGACAGGCGCGCAGGAATCACCGTCATCAACGCCCGCGTCGGGCGAATCCGTCTACACGGAAGAACAGCTGGATCAGCTGCTCGCGCCCATTGCCCTTTACCCCGATGCGCTGCTTGGCCAGGTTCTCATGGCCGCGACCTACCCGCTCGAGGTCGTCGAGGCGGCGCGCTGGGTCAGTGACTCCAATAATGCGTCACTCAAGGGTGACGCGCTGAGCGCCGCGCTGTCCAACGAGGACTGGGCGCCCAGCGTTAAATCACTGGTTCCCTTTCCCCAGGTGCTGCAGATGATGGACACCCATCTCGACTGGATGGAGAAGCTCGGGGACGCCTTTCTTGCGCAGCAGGGCGATGTCATGAGCTCGGTGCAGCGCCTGCGTGACCGCGCACAGGCCGCCGGCACGCTGAGATCCACCCCGCAGCAGACGGTCGCACACCAGGGACAGACCATCGTGATCGAGCCCGCCGAGCCCGAGGTGATCTATGTTCCGGTGTACAACCCGGCCGTCGTCTACGGCGTATGGCCTTATCTCACCTATCCGCCGTACTACTTTCCGCCGCCGCCGGGGTATATAGTCGAACCGTCGCTGGTCACCGGTTTCTACTTCGCCGCCGGTATAATTACCGTTAGCTGGCTGTGGGACTGGTACCACATCGACTGGCACCGTCACCGCGTCGACATCGATGCTCATCGATTCAATGTCATCAACGTCCATCGGCCGCCCATCACACACGACGTCTGGGTCCATGACCGCTACCACCGACGCGGCGTGCCCTATCCGAGCCCCGCCGTCCGCTCGCGCTTCGAACCGGTCCGCCCCGGTGCGCCCGTGACACACCGCGAGTTCCGCGGCTTCGACCAAGGCACACGCATTATTCGGCCGGCCACGCCGCCGCGCAATATCACCCGTCCACCCACCCGCATACCGCGCGAGACGCCGCCAAGAACATCCGCGCCCCGAGTAGCGCCGCGCAGCCATGCACCCCGTACGCCGTCGCCGAGGGAGGCTGGGCCGCGCACGCCACCGCCCGCGTTCCAGGACTATACGAACGGGGCCGGCGCACGCCGTGACGCCGAGCGCGGCCAAACGAGCCGCAGGTCCATGTCATCGGGGAAGTTCGCTCCCTCGCGAGACGGCCAAGCGCCGCGATCGGGCGGCGAAACCCGTGGCAGACCGGGCGGGCGGCGTGACGGCGGCGAACGGCGTCATTGAATCACCGATTGAATGTCGATGACACAGGATGCGAGAATCGTTATGCCAGAGAAAAGACACCATAATTTTCGTGTCCCGCTGGACCTGTTCGTTGCACTGCTGAGTATCGCCGCCGCCCTGGCGTGGGCGGTCTCTTCCACACCCGCCATCGCCGCCGGCGATACGGCACAGCAAACCTTCGCATCACCGCAGCAGGCGGTCGATGCGCTTATCGGGGCGCTGCGCACGGATGCAGTCCGCCAGCTGCAGCGCATCTTCGGCCCCCAGGGCAGCAAACTCGTGCGCTCCGGGGATCGCATCGCCGACGATGCGGCCCGTGAGAGATTCGCAAGCGCTTACGACAAGGAACACAAGATCGTCAACGAGACAGACGATAAAGCCGTCCTTGTCATCGGGGAGCATGCATGGCCGTTTCCGATCCCCATCGTGAAACAGGCCAACGCCTGGCACTTCGATACGGCGGCGGGCGCTGAGGAGATACTCGACCGGCGCATCGGCCGCAATGAACTCAGCGCCATCGAGGTGTGCCGCGCCTACGTGGATGCCCAGCGCGACTATGCAACCCAGGACCGCAACGGCGACGGGATGCTGGAATATGCGTCACGGTTCCGCAGCAGCCCGGGCAAACACGACGGCCTGTACTGGGCGGTCAGCGGGAACCAACCGGCGAGTCCGCTGGGCCCGCTCATGGCAAGCGCGCAGGCCGAGGGATACGGCTTGAAACGGGTGGCCGGACACAAGCGCGAGCCCTACCACGGCTACTACTACAGGATTCTGACGAGCCAGGGCAATGACGCCCCCGGCGGTCCCTACAACTACGTGGTCAGAGGGCACATGATCGGCGGCTTCGCCCTGGTGGCCTTCCCCGCCAAATACGGCGCCTCGGGCGTCATGACCTTCATCGTCAACCAGGACGACGTCGTCTACCAGAAAGACCTCGGCCCCGACACCACGGACATCGCGCGGCGTATGACCGAGTTCAACCCCGATAAGACGTGGAAGACACAGGAGTGATCTGACCGGGGACAACGCACATCTATTCGTCAATCCTCTCCTTGTGCCTGCCTCCCCGTCACTATCCAACCCCGGTGTACATCCATTACTTGCCGCGACATGCTTGATCGAACCGGCGCACACCCGGATCGATACGCTTGTGCTTGTATCCGCATATCAATGAGTCGGGGCACTTGAAAGCATTGCAATGCGCTTGGGCATATACAGGCTGCATATCAGATGCAAACTCCCGGCTATTTTCACCACATTCAATTTCAATTACTCTGACCCCTTGATTGCGCTAAAGTATTGGGCGCAAGGCTTACCATTTTAATACGTACTGCAGGAAACGGCATGGGGTAGCCAAGGCATGGCCGCATGGAAAGTTGCAAGAAGGATAACCTTACTGTTATCCACGACCGTTGCCGCCACACTGATCGGTTCCGGTTGGCCAGCGCTTGGCGCTGCTTATGCAGCTCAAAGAGCTGATGCACCAAATCCCCCGCAAGAAAGCGCGGACGCCGCCCACAACGACAGCAGCGAATATCACACACCTCTGGCGGGCGAGCCGTTTCACAGTGACGTCTTTGGAAAATCGATAGATATCCCCGCACGGGACCGCGGAGACGTGACGGCCTTGATGCTGGGCGGCGTACTCTACACCCCCAAGGAGGGTGATACCTACGTCACGCCGATCGGCGCCCTTTATCTGAAACGGATGTGGGAAAAGTCCAGGACGCGTGACGTTATAAGCCTCTTTGTCAATGAGCTGGAATATGACAGAAGCTTTGGTCATATCGAACTGGTCTCGCGGTTTGCAAATAACACCATTCCCATCGGCCAGCGGGAGGTGGTGAACAACCGCGAGATTCCCGCATCCGACGTGGTGTGGGGAACCGCTGTCGCCTCCTTGGGCCCCGGGCTGCGTTACAGGGTATCCCCCTTCCAGGTGGATAATGACCTGAGGCTCCAGTTGCTCGGAAGGGTAGGGTACTTTTATGCCCATCGGACCAGCGTCACGGGACCGGACCAGGTACTGCCGCCCGACACCGTGCTGTACGGCGTCAAACTGCGCGGCCGCTACGATGGGTTGCGCAGGAACCTGCTGGAGCTCGCACACACGGGCATGGCCGCCGGATTCGATCTGGATTACATGCACCGGGACAACTGGGCGGACTTCGGCACACTCCCCAATGGAATCGTCACCAAGGACGATACACAGGACTACCTGCAGTTCAACGGCTATTTCACGGGCGCCAGTGGAATCCCCGGCCTGTCGGAGAAGAACCGCCTGCTGTTCAGCCTCCACGCCGGTGTGACGCTGCCAAAAAGCACCGACCGCTACAACGCCATCTGGATCGGCGGCGATCCGATTCCCGACGAGTCGGACGACCTCAGCCGCGTCGATTATCCCGGCGCCATGTACAACCACGTACCTGTCTCCAACTATGCCCTGGCAGAACTGGAATACCGGCGCGAACTCGCATTCTTCCTCTATCTCCAACTGCGCGAGACATTCATCTGGGCGGACCGGGCAACCGTGACGGATACCAACAAGTTTTTGTTCAAAAGCGCCATCGGAGCGGCGTCGAGCATCGGCATGGTCAGCGGCTTTTTCTGGAAATCCCAACTGACCCTCGGCTATTCATGGGATACAGGCTTCATTCGCAACGGCAAACCGGGAAGCGGACTGATCCTTACCTGGAACAAATCATTCTGATTGGCATGGGGATGGATAGCCGGGGGCAGATCCGACCCGTGCACCTCTGATACTTATAAGTGGGGGTCTGGACTTACACGGGGCTTGGTCTTGATGACAGCCCGCTCGTCCCATTGATGCACCACATACATGCGAATGCACGAAAATGACCCTCTGAAGCGGTCCCAGCCCTGTTTTGTGCATTTTTATGCAAAATGATTCGGCCGTGACTCGGTATATCGGCTTTGAGGGGTAAATAACGTGGACATGCCGCCCGGGGACTGCAATACTCAGAGTATATTCGTAGTTGCCTCTCACCATATGTAACAAGGGCGCTAGCCGTTTACCCTGCCCTGGCGACGCCCTCTGCAATGATCAGGAGTACAGGAAATGAATATCTATTATAAAAATTCACTAAAATTAATTCTGATATCACTTTCCGCGATATTGGCCGCCTGCGGGGGCGGAAGCAGCAGTCCCAGCAACTCGAACAATAACACTGGCGGCGGCGGAGGCAGCACTACACCGGGGGTACTGGGTTTCGCCTATGCCGCCAACAGTAACGACGGTGTTCTGTCGGTTTTTACGGTGGACGGTTCCAGCCGCAAGCTGTCTTACCATGGTTACAAGGCCATCACCGGTGAGTCTTCCGTGGAGAACGTGCAGCTGCACCCGTCCGGAAAGTTCCTGTATGCCATATCCGGTTCCCGCATTTACGGTTTCAGTATCAATTCCGACACCGGCGCGCTGACGGCGGTAAACGATTTGGCCCTCGGCGGCAGCAACGCACGGTCAATGGTGATGAACGCCGCCGGCACCATGGTCTACGTCGCTGATCGAAGCGCCGACACCATAACCTACTTCGCCATCGACACCGCGACCGGTACCTTGACCAGCAAGGGCAATGTCAGCACCGGCCAGTACCCGATTGACCTTGAGATTCACCCGAACGGCGCGCTGCTGTACAGCGTAAACCGCGACGACCATACGGTGACGGTGTTCCCGATCAATTCGGACGGTACGCTGGGCACGCAATCCCCGGCCTACAACGATACTTCCACCAAGATGACTTCGCTGGCCTTTACCCCGTCGGGAAATTACGCCTATGTGACGCAGGCCGAAAGCAGCGGAGTCGTCGAGCGCTTCAGCGTCAATACCACCAGCGGCGCAATGAACTTTGAAAGCAGCATCACGTCGGTAGGCAGCAGTCCGCAACAGATCAAACTGAACACCGCCGGCACCTACGCCTACGTCGTCAGCCTGAACAGCAGCAGCAATGTGCGGGTGTATACCGTGGCGGCGGCCGATGGCGCCTTATCGAGCAACCCGGTGCAGACCATCAGCGCGGGTACGGATCCGGACAACATGATGTTCGCCCCGGATGGCGGTGCGCTCTACGTCGGTAATTCCAACACCAGTGACGTGTCGATCTTCGCCGTCGGCGCGAACGGTCAACTGAGCGCGGTTGACCGGGTGCGCACACGCACCGGTGTGCGCGCCGTCGCGATCAAGGCTGGAAGCGGCACCGTAAACTTCGTTGCGAAGCACCTCTACGTGCCCAGCCCAAGCGACTCCGCCGTGAACGCCTACGACGTGGATGCGACCACCGGCGATCTCACTACGCCGCCGACAATGACCACGGTGGGCACCGGTCCCAAGCAAATCGCCTTCGATCCGACTGGCGCTTATGCCTACGAGATCAACAGCGGCTCCTCCGATATCTATGCGTTCACCGTCGACAGCTCAACCGGGGCCTTGACCGCCAACGGCACCAGTTCGATCGCCGCCGTTACCGGTATTTTTCTCACACGGCTTGCCGTCGATCCCTCTGGGCGCTTCCTCTATGCGCTGGATAATCAAAACGCCCTGGGGAATCCCGGTCACATATTCCTGTTCAATATCAATGCGAACGGCACACTGACCTACGTGACCAGTTACAACAGCGGCGGTAATAACCCAGAGAACCTGATCATCCACCCGGCTGGACGTTACATGTACGTGATGAACAGCAACGGGGACAACATCACCCTGTTCAGGATCAACCCGGACGACGGCAGCTTGACCCAGACCAACACGTTTACCGGCGTGGACCGGCCGTTGCACGCGGCGATTCTCCCCAACGGACGCTATATCTACATCTCCATCGAGAATGAGTACTCTCTGCACAAGTACTCCATGGACGACTCCAACGGAAATCTGAGCGGATCGGGGAGCGTCACCCTGCCGCCGGGAGGCACCGCCTCGGTGACAACCTATAACGTCGCGGTGGCGCCCTCCGGAGACTTTGTCTACCTCGTCGGCAGTGACGGATCCATCAACTGGTACAGCGTGGACAGCAACGGCAACCTGACCTATGTAAACAGCATCACGGTGGGTACGTTCCCGCGCTGGCTGGAGATCACGCCGGATGGCCTGCATGCATACGGTCTGGCCAGCACCGGGGTAGAGCGCTTTACCATCGATCCCGCCACCGGCGCCATGACCGATGATGGACTGACAGGCTACGGCGCCGGTTACGGCGGTTACCAGCAGACATTGACCCTGGACAAGGTCAGGGAGTAGATATCAAAAACGGGGACGGAGGAATTAAGGGTCAACCCCCGCGGGCGCTAAAGCGGGCGCGCACGAATATGCATTATTAACAAGACTGGTGCCGGCGATAAATTCAAATCCTTTGTCCCTGACCGCATATATTCCGTTCCCGTCCGCGTACTTTTCATAGCGCAACCGTAACGCGCAGGTACGTTGCCGGTATGGTCGTGGCATCCTTGCGCGGACTCCGGTTTTGGCTGTTGAACAGGTCTTCGAGCTCTTGCTGCAGATCGGCGGCGCGGCCGTTCTGTTCCGCGGCCTCGAATGCATTCATGGTTGGACCGTAGTATTTCCTGAATTCATCAACAAAGGCCGAGGGCGCCGGGATAGTTGAACGTAAACGTTTCCCGCGCGAAGGATATGTTCTGCGCCGCCACCCCCGCGGCGACAAAGCGCTCGATCGCATTATCCTCGATACCCCATGACATCGGGCTGACAAAGCCTTGCGGCGGTGGCGGCGTATAGGCGGAGCTTATCCTCAAAATCTGCGCCACCAGGGTCGGATCATTGGGAATCCAGTTGCCCATCA
>CAYXAX010000134.1:0-7185 GCA_964463055.1 uncultured Gammaproteobacteria bacterium
GCTCGATGGGATAACCGCGATAGAGCAGCACCCCTTTTTCACCGTCGATATAGGTGATGTTGCTCATGCAGCTGGCGGTGGAAATGAAGCCGGGGTCATAGGAAAAATATCCCAGCTCCTTATACAGCTTGCCGATGTCGATGGCCGACGGCCCCAACACACCCTCGGTCAGATCCAGCTCAACCTGTTTACCCGTCTCATTATCGGTAATGGTGATACTGCGCTTTGGCATAACGGGTATTCCTTCTGGACCTGAAGATAATACAGTGGGACGAACTCATTCGATGGTTCACACGTGAATCACCGGCGGACGGGTCGTTGCATCGGAATTTCAGCCTGCAAATTACTGATCGATTTCTTCACCGGCTAGAGCCTCCGCCCGCAACATCGCGCCTACACCGCCTCACGCTCCATGGGGTCTAACACAAGTGCGCCAGGTCCGCCCGGACCTGGGCCACGGAACTCTCAAACAGACGCGCCTCGTCGGCGGTCAACGGCAGCTCGACGACGCGTTCCAGACCCTCCCCCGACAACACCGCAGGTACACCGACGGCCACGTCGTGCTGGCCGTATTCCCCGTTCAGGATGGCCACGCACGGGAGGATACGCCGTCTATTATGCATGATTGCGTCCACCATGACAGCCACCGCCGCGGCCGGTGAGTCGTTGGCGCTGCTGGTCTTTTTCAGGGCCAGGATTTCGGCGCCGCCGTTGCGCGTGCGTTCCTCGATACGCGCGATGGTCTCTTTGTCCATGAGGTGTTCGATGGGGATGCCGTTGATGGTGGTAAAGCGCGGCATGGGGACCATGCTGTCGCCGTGGCCGCCCAGCACCATGGTGGTGATGTCCTTGATGGAATAACCGGTCTCCATGGCGATGAAGCTCGCCATGCGCGCAGCATCCAGCACGCCGGACAGGCCGAAGATGCGGTTGCGCGGCCAGCCGGTTTTCTTCCACGTCAGATAAGTCAGTACATCCACCGGGTTGGTCACCATGATGATCATGGCATCGGGGGCATACTCCATGACATTGTCGACAATGCCGGAGACGATCTTGGCGTTGGTATCCAGCACGTCGGAACGGGACATGCCCGGTTTGCGTGGCAGGCCGGCGGTGATGATCACCACATCGGAATCCGCGATGGCCTCGCCGCTCACGCCGCCGCTGACCTTGACGTCGAATCCGAACAGGGGCGCCGACTCCTGCACGTCCAGGGCCGTACCCCGGGCCATGCCCTCGGCGATGTCGATCAACACCACTTCCTGGCACAACTCCTGGTAGGCGAGTATCTGCGCGGTTGATTCGCCGACCCGGCCGGCGCCGTATACGCTTATCTTTCTCATGCTCTTCCCCTGGCGGTTTCGAGTGCCGTGTTTCGAGTCCCGGGTTATCTGGGCGGTCTGCGTCCGCTCAGTGCATTTTGATTCCCGGTAATCGCGGCTTGATGCCGCTACTAAAGATAGCGTGATTTTTGTGCGATTCTTAAGACCGCCCAGGATTAACGAACTGTTTTATAAAGATATTATATCTTTGGATAATGCTCCGGATATGGCGCCCGCGCGACGCCGGTGTGCACCGCCGCGCGCGCCACCGCCGCCGGCACGTAGTCCAGCAGCCGGGTGTCCAGAGGCTTGGGCAGGATATAACTCGGACCGTAGCTGAGGCTCTCCAGGTGGTAAGCCTTGAGCACGTCCGCGGGCACCGGCTCGCGGGCCAATGCACGCAGGGCATTGACCGCGGCGATATGCATCTCCAGGTTGATGCATGAGGCGCGCACGTCCAGGGCGCCGCGGAAGATAAACGGAAAACCCAGCACATTGTTGACCTGGTTGGGATAGTCGGTGCGTCCGGTGGCCAGTATCAGATCATCGCGCACCGCCTGGGCCAGCGCCGGATTGATCTCCGGGTCCGGATTGGACAGGGCGAAGATAATCGGCCGCGGCGCCATGGCCGCCACCATCTCCATGGTCATGACGTTGGGGGCGGACAGCCCGATGAATACGTCGGCGTCCTGCAGCGCCTCGCCCAGCGTACGCAGGGGCGTGTCCACGGCGAATTCCCGTTTGTAGGGGTTCAAGTCAGTGCGCCCGCTGTGAATCACACCGCGGCTGTCCAGCAGCAGGATGTTGTCCTTTTTCGCCCCCATGGCCACCAGCAAGCGCATGGAGGCGATGCCTGCGGCGCCGGCGCCGATGCATACGATGCGCGCCTGCTCCAGGGCCTTGTCCTGCAGCTCCAGGGCGTTGAGCAGGCCGGCGGCGGTGATGATGGCGGTGCCGTGCTGGTCATCGTGAAACACCGGGATGTCGAGACGCTCGATGAGCGCCTGCTCAATTTCGAAGCACGCCGGCGCGGCCACGTCTTCCAGGTTGATGCCGCCGAAGCCGGTGGCGATGTGTGCCACGGTCTCGATGAATTCCCGGGGCGTCTTGGTGTTGAGCTCCAGATCGAAGACATCGATATCGGCGAACTTTTTAAACAGTACGCCCTTGCCCTCCATGACCGGCTTGCTGGCCAGGGCACCCGCACCGCCGAGCCCCAGCACAGCGCTGCCGTCGGTGATCACCGCCACCAGATTGCCCTTGGCGGTATAGCGATACGCCGCCTCGGGGTCCTCGACGATGGCCCGCACCGGCTCGGCCACGCCGGGGGAATAGGCAAGCCCCAGCTCGTACTGGGTGGTGCAGGACTTGGTGATGGAAATACACAGCTTCCCCGGACGCGGTTCGGCATGATATTGCAGCGCCGCCCGCTTTAATTCTTCCGGCGAAAGCCGGGTGGTGGCAGATGACATGTCCAGTGACCTCTCAACAAACGCGCACCCGTAGTCGGGGCGGCTGGTGCATGGTTGATCGTGATTATTTTACTTCTTTTGCGTGCCTCGTCGGCATTGAACCGGGAAGCGCCGCGCCATCAGCAGCCGCCCCCCCCGGGTGAACGGCAACGGGCAAGGGCACGGCACTATTTGTCCGACGGCGCGGCAAGGCGTAAAGCAGCGCGGTGGCGTACGCGCATCCACAAGTGGTCATCACCCCGCGTATGCAGCCAGCCGCGGGCGATCACTTCCTTGCCGACCAGGGCATCGGGTTGCAACGGGCGCACAAAGGGCAAGTCCTGCCGATCTATGCGCAACTCCATGCGGTCCCCCAGATGCACCCATACGGCTCGCGCGCTGTGGGCGACACGGGTCACCTTACCGCGGATGATGCGGTAGCCGTCATCTTCACCGGACAGGCGCTCCACCGGTGTGACCTGATATTCCGGCAGCCGCCACAGGCCGCGCCGTTCGGCCCGCGCCGACTGTTCAGCCGCCGCATAGCAAGCCATGTTCTCGTCGTTGGGGGGGACAATCAACAGTGTGGCCAGCCCCTGATTCAGCAGCCATGTCTCCACGCTCTGCCCGTCAACATAGACATGGGCCAGGACCCGATGGTAGCGGTCGAAGCGGTCCTTGTCGTAGTGCAGGCCCAGCTGCTGGCGATGAGACATCAGCAGCTTCATCAAGGCCTGCTTCGCCTGGACGGCAAACGGCTGGGACGGCTCGCCGTGGTGACCGATCTCCGGGGCGTTGATACCGATGAAGCGCACGTGACGCCCGTCATCCAGGCGCACGGTATCACCGTCATAGACATAGGTCACGGCGCCGTACTCGTCGATGCGCGCCTTGGCGCAGGCATCGTCCGCGAACGCCGGCAACGCCCCCAGAACGCATGCCGCCATCACCAGCCACGCACAGACGGCGCGGCGGTGCTGCGAACTCAATGGAACATTCAAGGAGACTGCCGGCAGAGTGCCTCCGGCCATTACTTATCGGCTTTGAGACCGTATCTCTGGCGGAATTTATCCACACGGCCCGCCGTATCCACCAGCTTCTGCTTGCCGGTAAAAAACGGATGGCACTTGGAACACACTTCGATATGGAGGTCTTTTCCCGCGGTCGAGCCCGTGGTGAAGGAATTCCCGCAGCTGCAGGACACCTTGATTTGACTATAAGCGGGATGGATTTCCGGCTTCATTACACTACCCTCTTCACATTGACGTCAACATACCGCCACCCGGACACCGCCGGGCACCGTATGAGGGGGCCATGGTACGCGAATCGCGCCCCTTCGGCAAGCAAACCCCCCGTGAAACAGGGTCTTACCCCTGACCGCCGCGGCAGGCACAAAGTGGCGTCAAAATTGCACTTTACTCTAAATCCGGACGTTCACCGGCCGTTATCAGACACATGCCTCAATTATTTGAAATACAAATCATTTTATGGGCCGTGGGGGGCATCTCCCGGGGCCCGCATGAGACGCCAACAACAATCGCGTGACAGCCAGAGGATCATCAATGGACGCCAAGACCAAACGGCAGGTCAAGATTCCCCTGAAATTCGACTACATGGGGGGTGATCCGGAATCCCTGAAGAACTCCCTGGCCAACCGTCTGGAGTACACCGCCGGAAAAGACACCATTACCGCCACCTCACGGGACTGGTTCAATGTATGCGCCCACGTGGCCCGTGACCGCTGCATGGAACGCTGGATGCAGACCATGCGCTCCTACTACAACGCGGATACCAAGCGTGTCTACTACCTGTCCATGGAATTCCTCATGGGCCGGACCCTGTCCAACAGCCTGCTGAATCTGGGCATCTACGATGCGCTGCGGGACCTGCTCGATGAATCCGGTCTGGACTTCGAGGAGATCTGCGCCATCGAGTCCGACGCCGCCTTGGGCAACGGCGGATTGGGCCGCCTCGCCGCCTGCTTCCTGGACTCCATGGCCTCCATCGGCATTCCCGGCTACGGCTACGGCATCCGTTATGAATACGGCATGTTCAACCAGCGCGTAGAGAACGGCCATCAGGTGGAACACCCGGACAACTGGCTGCGCTACGGCAACCCGTGGGAGTTTCCCCGCGCCGAGGTGTTGTACCCGGTGAAGTTCCACGGCCGCGTCGTGGAGCATCCCGACGAGCGCGGCCATATGCGCTACCACTGGGTGGACACCGACGACGTCATGGCCATGGCCTATGACACCCCCATCCCCGGCTACCAGACCAACACGGTCAACAACATGCGCCTGTGGGCCGCCAAGTCCACCCGCGACTTCGATCTCAAGTACTTCAACCAGGGCAACTACATCAAGGCGGTGGAGGACAAGAACAGCTCGGAGAACATCTCCAAGGTGCTGTACCCCGACGATACCACCTCCATGGGCAAGGAACTGCGCCTGAAACAGCAGTACTTTTTCGTATGCGCCTCATTGCAGGACATCCTGCACCGCTACAACAAATTCCATGACTCGTTCGACAAACTCCCCGACAAGGTGTCGATACAGCTCAACGATACCCACCCGACCATCGGAGTTGCCGAGCTGATGCGCATCCTGGTAGACATCCATCACCTGGATTGGGAACGCGCCTGGGGCATCACCATGCGCACCTTCGCCTACACCAACCACACTCTGATGCCAGAGGCCCTGGAGACCTGGCCGGTGAGCATCTTCGAGGACCTGCTGCCGCGCCACCTGCAGATCATCTATGAAATCAATCACCGCTTTCTCAAGGACATCATGCATCGCTGTCCGGGCGACAAAGACCTGCTGCGCCGCATGTCGCTGATCAATGAAGAAGGTCAACGCTGTATCCGCATGGCGCACCTGGCCATCGTCGGCAGCCATAAGGTCAACGGCGTGTCCAAGATCCACTCCGACCTCATGCGCCATACCATCTTTGCCGACTTCAACCGCTTCTTTCCCGAGAAGTTCATTAATATCACCAACGGCATTACCCAGCGCCGCTGGCTCAACCAGGCCAACCCCGGGCTGAGCAAACTGATCACCTCGCGCATCGGCGACGGCTGGATCAGGGACATGGAAAACCTCAAGGCGCTGATACCCTATGCCGAGGATGCGGAGTTCCGTGATGCCTTTCGCCGCGTCAAGCGCGAGAACAAGGTCCGCCTGGCGGGCCTGATCCGCGAACGGCTGGGGATTACCGTGTATCCCGAGTCCCTGTTCGATGTGCAGATCAAGCGCATGCACGAATACAAGCGCCAGTTGCTCAACGTCATCCACATCATCACCTTGTACAACCGGCTGCGCGCCAACGCCCATGCCATGACCGTGCCGCGCACGGTGATTTTCGCCGGCAAGGCGGCGCCCGGTTATTACATGGCCAAGCTGGTCATCAAACTGATCAACGACGTGGCGGATATCGTCAACAACGATCCGGTAGTGGGCTCACACCTGAAGGTGGTCTTCATCCCCAACTACGACGTGTCCACGGCCCAGGACATCATCCCCGCCGCTGACTTGTCGGAACAGATCTCCACCGCCGGTACCGAGGCCTCAGGCACCGGGAACATGAAGCTCGCCCTGAACGGCGCCCTGACCATCGGCACCCTGGATGGCGCCAATATCGAGATACGAGAACAGGTCGGCGAGGACAATATCTTCATCTTCGGCCTCACCGCCCAGGAGGTGCGCGAACTCACCGACAGCGGCTACGACCCCGCGGGCTATTACCACAGCCATCAGGAGTTGAAGCAGGCCGTGGACATGATTGGCAGCGGCTATTTCTCACCGGACCGCCCCGAGCTGTACCGCCCGTTGGTAGACTCACTTACCGGCGCTGACCCGTTTCTTCTGCTGGCCGACTATACCTCCTACGTGGAGTGTCAGCAGCGCGTGGCGGACCTGTACCTCAAGCCTGATGAATGGATGCGGCGAGCCATCCTCAACGTAGCACACATGGGTTACTTTTCCAGCGACCGCACCATCCGCGAATATGCGAAAAAGATCTGGGACGTCAATCCCGTGCACATTCACATTGAAGGGGCGGAGAGAAAAAGCGGCTGAGGAAAGTCGTGTCGGTAGGGCTGACTAAAGAGATTACGGACGCCCGGTGCCTGAACCAGTCGAGGCCGGGCCCTGTGATCGGTATCAGCGCTTCATGGAGTCGAAAAATTCCGCGTTGGTCTTGGTCACTTTGAGTTTATCCAGCAGGAACTCCATCGCCGCCAGGTCCTCCATGGCGTGCAGCAGCTTGCGCAGTATCCACATCTTCTGCAGCTCATCCGCGCTGGTCAGCAACTCTTCACGGCGCGTACCGGAACGGTTGATGTTGATGGAGGGGTAGATGCGCTTCTCGGCGATCTTGCGGTCCAGGTGAAGCTCCTTGTTACCGGTGCCCTT
>CAYXAX010000135.1:0-7147 GCA_964463055.1 uncultured Gammaproteobacteria bacterium
CCGAGCATCCGTACATGATCGGGCGCTGGGTCGGTGGTACTATGGTGTTCACGGGCAACTTGGTGTGGTTGTACAACATGTGGATGACGGCGCGCGCGGGCCGGGTGGTGCCCGAGGGCCGCTATGCCCATGAACTTGCCTATGAGCGTTAGGCTGTCTGCCGGCGCGCGCGTGCTGAAGAATTAGTTGGAGATCGTGTTGTCTTAAGCAATACAGCCTGCGCGGCGGGCATGCGTGCCGGTACACGGTTTCCACTAAGGATCAGGGAGGGCTTGATTAAGCTGATGGGATGGCACGATAGAGAACGTTCGTTCGCCGGTGAGGTCATCACGGTGGTCGGGGTGAAGGCCGTGTTGCTGTTTGTCCTGTGGCTGATGTTTTTTGCATCGTCGCCGGCGCCTACCGCGGCGGGCGTAGCGGGCGCCGTGCTCGGGTCCTTTGACGGTACCGGTGGCCGTGACGGAGAGCGTCCATGAGCGGTGATGAGATCGTCACCCTGTCGCGACTGCAGTTCGCCATCACTGCGATGTATCACTTCCTGTTCGTGCCCCTGACATTGGGGCTGTCGTGGCTGTTGGTGATCATGGAGTCGGTCTACGTCATGACCGGCAAGCAGATCTATAAGGACATGACCCGCTTTTGGGGCAAGTTGTTTGGTATCAACTTCGCGCTCGGCGTGACCACCGGCATCACCATGGAATTTCAGTTCGGCACCAATTGGTCGTATTATTCCTATTATGTGGGTGACGTATTCGGTGTCCCCCTGGCCATCGAGGGGTTGATGGCCTTCTTTCTCGAATCCACGTTCATCGGCCTGTTCTTTTTTGGTTGGAATCGCCTGACGAAGGCCAAGCACCTGGTGGTGACGTTTCTGGTAGCCCTGGGCTCCAATCTCTCCGCGCTGTGGATATTGATCGCCAACGGCTGGATGCAGCACCCAGTGGGATCTGAATTCAACTATCAGACCATGCGCATGGAGCTGAGCAGTTTCGCCGACCTGTTCTTCAATCCGGTGGCCCAGGTGAAGTTCGTCCATACCCTGGCGGCGGGCTATGTCACCGGGGCGATGTTCGTCCTGGGGATCAGCGCTTATTACATCCTCAAGCGGCGCGACTTGGCGTTTGCCATGCGTTCCTCTGCCATTGCCTCCGCCTTCGGCTTTGCTTCGATGCTGTCCGTGCTCGTGCTTGGCGATGAGAGCGGATATACCCTGGGGGATGTTCAAAAGGTGAAGCTCGCCGCCATAGAGGCGGAGTGGGATACGCAGCCGCCGCCCGCCTCATTCACCCTGTTCGGGCTGCCGAACCAGGCGCGGGAGACCACCGACGATGCCGTGCATATCCCATGGCTGTTGGGCTTGATCGCCACCCGCTCCATGGATGAGCCGGTTACCGGCCTCAAGGACCTCATCGCCAGGAATGAGCAGCGAATTCGTCTCGGTATGCACGCTTACGACGCCCTTGAGCGTCTGCGTGCCGGAGATACCGACCCTTCGGTGAGGGCGCGCTTCGATCAATACAAGGCGGACCTGGGTTACGGGCTGCTGCTCAAACCCTATACGGACAAGGTGACGGACGCAGATGCGGCACAGATCCATGAGGCGGCCCTGCACAGCATTCCCAGAGTGGCGCCGATCTTCTGGACCTTCCGTTTCATGGTGGTGGTGGGATTTTTCATGCTGTTGTTATTCGCCGCGGCGCTTTACTATGGCATACGTCGCGGGCTGCTGCACAGGCCCTGGTTGTTGCGCGCCGCCCTCTATAGCATTCCGTTGCCGTGGTTGGCGGCGGAGGCCGGCTGGTTCGTGGCCGAGTACGGCCGTCAGCCCTGGGCCATCGGTGGGATACTGCCCACACGCATGGGTGTATCCAGTCTCACGCCCGGGGATTTGTGGTTCAGCCTGGGTGGTTTCATCTTTTTCTATACGCTGTTGTTGGCAGCGGAGCTGTACCTGATGTTCAAATACGCTCGCCTGGGCCCGAGCTGCCTGAAGTCCGGGCGTTATCATTTTGAGGGCGAGATCGCGCGCCACACGGACGGGCCAGGACATGATGCTTGACTACGGAACGCTCAAACTGATTTGGTGGGTATTCATCGGCGTTCTGTTGATAGGCTTTGCCGTAACAGATGGATTCGACCTCGGTGCGGGCATTTTGCTGCCCCTTCTGGGCCGCAACGACGAGGAGCGGCGGATCATTATCAATTCCATCGGTCCCACATGGGAGGGCAATCAGGTATGGCTGATTACCGCCGGCGGGGCCATTTTCGCCGCATGGCCGGCGGTGTATGCGGCGGCATTTTCCGGGCTCTATTTCGCGATGCTACTGGTACTTTTTTCTCTTTTCTTCCGTCCGGTGGGCTTTGAGTACCGCAACAAGGTGGCCGATCCGCGTTGGCGCCGTGTCTGGGATTGGGGCCTGTTCGCCGCCGGTTTCGTGCCCGCCCTGGTCTTCGGCGTTGCCTTCGGAAACCTTATGCAGGGCTTGCCGTTCCATTTTGACGCCACCATGCGCGCTCACTATGAAGGTTCATTTTTCGCCTTGCTCAATCCGTTTGCCCTGTTGGTAGGCGTGGTCAGTCTGTCTATGCTGGTCATGCATGGCGCGGTGTACCTGACTACGCGTACCGAGGGCGAACTGCGGTTGCGGTTCGAACGCGCAGCCAAGGCGGCCGGCGCGGCGTTTATCATTACATTTGCGGCCTCCGGAATATGGCTGGTGCTGGGTATCGCGGGATTCCATGTCGGGGCAATGCCGCCCGCCAATGCCGAGCCCAACATCCTGGCCAAGACGGTAACGGTCATCCGCGGTGACTGGATGGAAAACTACGGAGTTTACCCATGGATGTTGCTGGCGCCGGCGGTAGCCTATATTGCAGCACTGTTGGTAATTTATTCGGAAATTCGCCGGCGACCGTTATACGCGTTCCTGTGCAGCGCTGCCGTCCAGGCCGGTGTCATCCTGACAGCCGGGTTCAGCCTTTTCCCTTTCATCATGCCGTCATCCACCGATCCGAGAAGCAGTCTTACCGTTTGGGATGCCACCTCGAGCCAGCGGACATTGGATTGGATGTTCTGGGTCGCCCTGGTGTTCTTGCCTATAGTGATCACGTACACCGGGTGGGTATACCGCGTGATGCGCGGTCGGATGACAGCCAGGACAATTCAGCAGGAAGGCGATTCTCTGTATTGAGGGAGGTGAAAATTATTCATGTGGTACTTTTCTTGGATATTGGGCGTGGGTTTGGCGGTAGCTCTGGGGATCATCAATGCATTGTGGCTGGAGGCCCGGCAGAGGTTCGATATCGCACAATCGAACGAGGACCATGACTATTAATGATAGTTGGGTATAACCGCATACAGAGGAGATAAAGACATGGCACATATCGTCATAATGGGCGCCGGTACCGGGGGAATGCCAGCGGCCTACGAGGCCCGCGAGGTGCTTGGCCGCAATCATAAGATTACCGTGGTGAACGCCACTGATTATTTTCAGTTCGTGCCGTCCAACCCCTGGGTGGGAGTGGGCTGGCGCAAGCGAGACGAAATCACGTTTCCCATTCGTCCCTATCTCGAGCGCAAGGGCATCGATTTCATCGGAGAGGCCGTGGCCCGCATCGACGCCGGCGAGAGCCGCCTGCACCTCGCATCAGGGGGTACGGTGGACTATGATTTTCTGATCATCGCCACCGGTCCCAAGCTGGCCTTCGAGGAGGTGGAGGGATTGGGCCCTCATGGCGGCCATACCTATTCGGTGTGCACCGTTGACCATGCGGAACGGGCCTACGAAGAATATCTGAAGATGGTGGCCGAGCCCGGCCCCGTCATCATCGGCGCGGTCCAGGGCGCCAGCTGCTTCGGTCCCGCGTACGAGTACGCGTTTATCGTTGACGCTGACCTGCGCAAGCGAAAGATACGGGACAAGGTGCCCATGACCTATGTGACCTCCGAGCCGTACATCGGCCATCTCGGTCTGGGCGGCGTCGGCGATTCCAAGGGCATGCTCGAGTCAGAGCTGCGCAATCATCACATCAAATGGATTACCAATGCCAAGGTTACCAAGGTGGAAGCCGGCAAGATGCACGTCGCCGAACACAACAACGCCGGCGAGGTGATCGCGGAGCACGAACTCCCGTTCAAGTACTCCATGATGCTGCCGGCCTTCAAGGGTGTCGACGCCGTGGCCCAGGTGGAGGGCTTGTGCAATCCAAGGGGATTTGTGACGGTGGACGAATATCAGCGCAATCCCAAGTATCAGAACATCTATTCGGCCGGTGTGTGTATCGCGATCCCGCCGGTGGAGAAAACGCCGGTTCCCACGGGCACGCCCAAGACCGGCTACATGATCGAATCCATGGTCACCGCGATCGTGCACAACATCGAAGATGAGATCGCGGGCAGGGCGCCGAGTAACACCGGGACATGGAACGCCATCTGTCTCGCCGACATGGGGGATACCGGCGTTGCCTTTGTGGCGCTGCCGCAGATCCCACCGCGCAATGTCAATTGGTTCCGCAAGGGCAAGTGGGTCCATATGGCAAAGATCGCTTTTGAGAAGTACTTCATCCGCAAGATGAAAAAGGGTACGTCGGAGCCCCTTTACGAAAAATACGTGCTCAAGACCCTGGGTGTGAATCGACTCAAAACGGGTACGGATGATTGATGCGAGGTATATACAGGGCGTGCTATGCACGCCCTGTATATACCCGGACCGCAGTCCGGCATCCATCCATTCTCACGCTGACCTTTCTCCCTTCGCTAAGCCGCCGGCTCGCACTGCTTGCTATCATCTAGGCGGCGCTGGTATTACAGCGGCTTCATGGCGCGGGCTATATCCCACATTATGTGTGGATATAGCGCCGCGCTGAGATGCATGTCCGCACTTCGGCGTATCTGAAGATTTTTTTTGCGGCACTCGGCATTGTCGCCAATCCATAGAAATCATCCATCCTGTAAGTGTAATATCCCTGCGGGCCGGCGCTGGCGGTGAGCCGATCAAAACGGCTGTTTGTCCGGTGCCCCGCCCAGGTGCGTGTGTAAAAGTTTGCAAAGAAACAGGATCATCGCTGGCGTATTATCGCCGCGATGCGGCACTATAAGTGCCGGTTACGGCGCAACAGCGGATCATGCGCCGGGATACGTAAACTGCTGATGCAATGATGACCGCCGGTCGTATAGATAGTCTTTATCACCGCTGCACAGGCCGCTCCCTTATGGTCAACAAGCGACCTTCGTAATGCTGGCCACTGCTGTCATGTGAGTTGTTTCTTGATCGGTTAGAATATGACGGCGATCCGGACGGACAGCGGGTCGTTCGACACGATCATAGATGACAGATTAGCTTGGGAGTTGTTGATGAATTCATTGGTATTGCGTGGGTTAACCCTGTGCGCCGGCGCTGTATTGCTCGCTGCCTGCGCCAAACAGGCCGCCGAGAACCCCAAGCCGCCTGCGCCGGAGGTCTCGGTGGTCGAGGCGCACGCTCAAACCGTACCCCTGATCCGGGAACTGGTGGGCCGTCTGGCGTCGACGCGCATCGCGCAGGTGCGCGCGCGGGTGGCGGGCATCATCCTCAAGCGAGTATATACCGAGGGCACCGATGTAAAGCAGGGGCAGGTTTTGTTCCGTATTGACCCGGCCCCCCTGGAGGCTGCGTTGCACGCTCAGCAGGCCGCCCTGGCCAAGGCCGAGGCGGACGCCACCAATGCCGCCCTGACCGCCAGGCGATATGAGGAGCTGCGCAGCAAGGGCTTGATCTCACAACAGGATCTGGATACCGCGCTGGCTGCGGAGCGCACTACCGCGGCGGCCGTCAAGCAGGCTCAGGCCAACGTGGAGAGCGCGCAGCTGGACCTGGGCTATGCCACGGTGACGGCCCCGATTGACGGCCGCGCCGGCCGGGCCTTGGTTACCGAAGGGGCATTGGTGGGGCAGGGCGAGGCCACGGAGTTGACCACTGTTGAACAGATCGATCCGATCTATGTGAACTTCAGCCAGTCGGTTACGCAGATGGACTCGCTGCGGCAGGCCGTGGCCCAGGGGCAGGACAAGCCGGGTGCTGACAGCAAGGCAAAGGTCGAGGTAATGCTGCCCGACGGGACGACTTACCCGCATTCAGGCAGCGTGGACTTTTCCGATCTGGCCGCCGACCCGGGGACCGGGGCGGTATCCCTGCGGGCCGTGCTGCCCAATCCCGATCGCCGTCTTCTCCCGGGCATGTTCGTCAGCCTGCGCCTCACCGCCGGGCATCTGGATCACGCGTTTCTGCTGCCCCAAGCGGTGGTGCAGCGCGACGATGCGGGGGCGTACGTGCTGGTGGTGGCAAAAGACGGTAAGGTGGAGGAGCGCAGGGTGGAGACTCACGGCATGACCCGGACCGACTGGATCATCACTGGCAAACTTGCCGATGGAGACCAGGTCATTGTTTCCGGTATCCAGAAGGTCAAGCCGGGCGCCACCGCCAAAGCGGTGCCGGCCGCGGAGAATAGCGCCGGGGGCGCCCCAGCCGCGGCACATTCCTGAGGCGCCGCCGATGCCGAGCTTTTTCATCGACCGACCGATTTTCGCCTGGGTGATCGCCATCCTGATCACGCTGGGGGGTGCCGTGGCGATCTTTAAGCTACCGGTATCGGCCTATCCGCCCATCGCTCCGCCACAGGTCAACATCAACGCCAGCTATCCCGGCGCCAGCGCCGAGGTTATCGAAAAGACGGTGACCTCGGTGATCGAGCAGCAGCTCACCGGCGTCGATAACCTGCTTTACTTCGATTCCACGTCGCGCTCGAACGGTACCGCGAATGTCACCCTCACCTTCGAGAGCGGTACCGATCCGGATATCGCGGCTGTGCAGGTGCAAAACCGCCTCAACGTCGCCGAGCCGCGCCTGCCCTCAGAGGTGGTGCAGAACGGCATCACGGTCACCAAGGCCAATAATGACTTTCTCATGGTGGTGGCACTGCACTCGCGCGCCGGCGGCATGGATACCTATGCCCTGAACAACTTGATTGCTTCCCAAGTCCTGGATCCCATTCAGCGCCTGCCGGGTGTGGGCGGCGTGCGCCAGTTCGGCTCCGCCTATGCCATGCGAATCTGGCTCAATCCGGACAAGCTGCGGGGCTATGGCCTGAGCGCATCCCAGGCCCTGGATGC
>CAYXAX010000136.1:0-7146 GCA_964463055.1 uncultured Gammaproteobacteria bacterium
ATCAGCACGTTCGTATCGAGGACGATAAGTTGTTTTTGAGGGGCAGCCTGGTCTGGCATGGCGGTGTCGTGAAGAGCTGGCGGGCCGATGTGACGGTTAATCCAGGTCTTTGACGGACTGCAGTACTTCGTCCACGTGTCCGGCGACCTTGACATCCCGCCACTCGGCGCGCAGTTTGCCTTCCGTGTCGATAAGGAATGTGCTTCTGGATATTCCCCTCACATCCTTGCCGTACATCTTTTTGAGTTTGATGACGTCAAAAAGTTTGCACAGGGTTTCATCTTCGTCCGAGACCAGGTCGAATGTGAATTCGAACTTGGATTTGAACCCTTCGTGGGATTTGACGCTGTCGCGGGATACGCCGAGGATGAGGGTATTATTGCGCGAAAATTTGGCCTTGCTGTCCCTGAAATCCTGGCCCTCGGTAGTGCACCCCGGTGTGTCGTCCTTGGGGTAGAAATAGAGCACGACATTCTTGCCCTTGAGGTCAGACAGCTTAATGGATCTACCGCCGGTGGCGGGACGTTCGAAATCGGGGACTTTCTGGCCGATCTTAAGCTTACTCATGGCTTCTCCTTGTTGCGCAGTCACGCCTTGTGGGGCTGCATGGTGGCATCGAGATTCAGGTCGTCACAGAAGGTAAAAAAGAGCTCCCTGATATCCGCAATGGACATGGAAGAGGGGATGCCTACGATCATATTCAGAGTAAACATCTTGGCGCCGGTATGGGCGGCATAGTAGCTGCTGGTGGACAGGTCCTCGATGTTGATGTGGCGGCTGGAAAAGAAGTTGGTCAGCTGATGCACGATGCCGGGGTGATCGATGGCCACCACCTCGATATCATAAGGGATGAGGTCTGGCTGGGCCTTGCGCGCACCGGTGCGCTTATAGTTGAGGGTCAGGCCGAGATTGGCCTCGAATTTCGGCAATGCCGATTCCAGCTTGGCGATCTGATTCCAGTGACCGGACGCCATGAGGATGATGGCGAATTCGCCTCCCAGCACCGTCATGCGGCTATCGACGATATTGCACCCATATTCCAGAATTGCCCGTGACAGCTCGTTGACGATGCCTGGGCGGTCCTGTCCGACGGCGGAGATTACCAGGTAATTGTCCATCTTCTTTAAGCCGTTTTATAATATGTTATTATCATACGCGGTGATGCCGTGAAGTGGGTATGCCGTGTGGCTACCCGAGTATTGAATTTTAACCTATCCGCCGGTAACAGTCTCTCTGCGGCGACTCTACGATCAGTCAAATCAGCGTGCGGCATATTAAATTAGGCGCTGTGGGCGTGGTATGATGGCTTCTTTTTTGTTCTGGTGGCCCTGATGTTTCATGGGAGTATGGTGGCCTTGGTGACCCCGATGCAGCCGGGCGGCGCATTGGACGACGAGGCCCTGCACCGTCTGGTTGAATTCCACCTGGAAAACAGTACCGATGCCATCGTCGCCGTGGGAACCACGGGCGAATCGCCTACCCTCGACTTCGATGAACACTGCCACGTTATCCGTCGCGTGGTGCAGTTGGTCAAGGGCAGGGTCCCCGTCATCGCCGGCACCGGTTCCAATGCGACCAAAGAGGCCATCGAACTCACTCAGTACGCCCTGGAGGCCGGCGCCGATGCCTGTCTGTTGGTGACGCCCTATTACAACCGGCCCACCCAGGAGGGGATGTTTCTGCATCACGAGGCGGTGGCCAAGGCGGTACCCATCCCGCAGATCCTATATAACGTCCCGGGGCGCACCGCCTGCGATATGCTGCCGGAGACCGTCGAGCGTCTGTCCCGGATCTCCAATATCGTCGGCATCAAGGAGGCCACCGGGAATCTGGACCGCGTGCGCCAGATCCTGGAGTGTTGTGAAGACCGCTTGGATATATACGGCGGCGACGATGCCACGGGCCTGGATGCCATGTTGTTGGGGGCTAAGGGGGTGGTGTCGGTGACCGCCAATGTGGCCCCACGCGCCATGCACGACGTTTGCACGGCGGCGCTGACCGGCAATGCGCAAGCGGCCCGTTCATTAAATGAGCGTCTCATGCCGTTGCATCGCCAGTTATTTGTCGAGGCGAATCCGATTCCGGTCAAATGGGCGCTGCACGAGATGGGACTCATCCCCGCTGGGATTCGATTGCCACTGACGGTTCTCTCCGAGCGCTATCATGAAAACGTGCGCCAAGCCATGATGACAGCCGGTGTCATATAGCTCCATCACATGAACTTTGTCTTTTCATCACGTCCGCTCAAGGCGGCGATTTGCATGATGCTCGCAGCTGCTGTCTGCGGTTGCAGCCTGATGGCAAAAAAGCAAGAGGAATACAAAGGTGCTCAGACCCTGCCACCCTTGCATGTACCGTCTGGATTGACCAATCCCCCGCCTGATCACGAAACCCTCATCCCCAAGGCATCCGCAACCAAGGTGCCGGGATTGGCTGAACCGAACCTCGCCGCACCGCCCATCGTGGCGCTGGAGAGCAGCGATATACAGTTACAGAGCGACGCGGGCCTGAATTGGTTGGTAATCCGGGAATCCGAAGAGGATGCCTGGCGGCAGATCCGCGATTTCTGGGAAAGAAACGGCATCGCCCTGGCTTATCAGAGCGCCAGTCACGGTATCATGGAAACCGTTTGGCAGTCTCAGGAGGCGTCAGATGCTCAGGCGGCGGCCGGCGGGACTAACGCTCCGGGGGGACCAGGGCCGGTTGTACAAAATATGTACCGCGTGCGTCTCGAGCACTATTCAGATACCGGCGGCACGGAGATCTTCATCAGCTGCCGCAGCCGCCAACAGGTGCCTGGTGACGGCGGTATCAAGTGGGTGCCGCTGCCCTCCAACCCGGCGCTTGAGGCCGACGTGATGAATCGGCTGCTGGCGTTCATGGGTGGAGACGCCGCCGGCACACAAAAAGTGACCATCCAGGCGCCTGGCCAGGGGTATGTCAAACGGGTTGAAGATGGCGCTCAGCCCTCCCTGGTATTGAACAAGCCCCTGGAATTGGCATGGCGCCATGTGGGACAGGCCCTGGACCGGCTCGGTTTTACCATGGTGGTCCAGGATCGTACCGACCACAAATTTCTGATTACCCTGGGCGGCCTTCCCCCGCAGGTGGCCAAGAAGGCGGGCTGGCTGTCCCGGCTGTTTTTCTCCAATAAAGACAACGAGTCAAGTGTGCCGGTGTACAGTGTCAATCTGAAGCCCGGACAGGATTCCGGAACCGTTGTCACGACGGGCGTTGATCCGGGTACTGGCGCAGACCCCGGCCAGGCCCGTAAAATTCTGGATGAGATATATGACGAGCTGCGCTGAGGGTGCGGGCTCAGGGGGCCGAGTATTATTCGCGATTCAAATCGACATACTGGTATAGACGAAATGGAAAAGCAAACAGAACTCTATTCGGGCAAGGCCAAAACAATTTATACCACTGACGATCCCGACCGGTTGATCATGCATTTCCGCGACGACACGTCAGCTTTCGACGGGGAAAAGGTGGTGCAGTTGCAGCACAAGGGGGCCACCAATAACAAATTCAATGCCTTTGTCATGACCAAGCTCGAGGCGGCGGGGATTCCCACCCACTTCGAGGGGCTGATCAGCGAAGATGAATCTCTGGTCAAGGCCATGGATATGATTCCAGTGGAGTGCGTGGTGCGCAATATCGCCGCCGGCAGCATCTGCAAACGCCTGGGTGTGACCGAGGGCCTGGAACTGGATCCGCCTACATTCGAGTTTTTTCTCAAGAATGATGCCTTGCATGATCCGATGATCAATGAGTTTCATATCCGTGCTTTTCATTGGGCCAGCGACGACGAAGTGGCGCAGATGCAGGCCCTGACGTTCGAGGCCAACGGCGTTCTCAAGCAGTTATTCGAGGCCTCGGGCATCCTGCTGGTGGATTACAAACTCGAATTTGGCCGCTACCACGGCAAGGTGGTATTGGGTGATGAGTTTACCCCCGATGGTTGCCGCCTATGGGATGCCAAGACACGCAAGAAACTCGACAAGGACCGATTCCGCCAGGATTTGGGCGATGTCATCGAGTCGTATCAGGAAGTCGCCCAGCGCCTCGGCATACAATCGTAGCGTGAACGGGCCTGTCGCCGCCTTCGGCCGGCCGCTTGTAATCGCATTGTCACCATTACGCTCATAACGATTATGTTGCAATTGCGCGGCAAACAGGCATTTTCAACCTTTCGGCTGGATAAGCTGCGGACCGAGTTGAAGGCCGCCTCCCTGCCTGTTGAGCGGATCGAGGCGGAGTTCATCTATTTCGTAGACCTTGAGGCCCCACTGGATGTGGCGGGCCGGCGCAAGCTCGCGACGCTGTTTGACGGCCACGATGGCGCGGTGGATGACGTCACATCCGGCTGGTTGTTGTTGACGGTCCCCCGCTTGGGGACCATCTCTCCTTGGTCGAGCAAGGCCACGGACATTGCCTGGATCTGCGGGCTAAGCCAGGTACGGCGTGTAGAGCGGGGCATCGCCTATCACATCACCCGTCAGGACGGCGCAGATTTCACCGCGGAGGAAATTGATGCCCTCGCCCGAGGGCTTCACGACCGCATGACCGAGGTGGTTTTGTTTGGGCTGGAAGAGGCGGAGGGTCTGTTTTTGCAGATGGCCCCCGCGCCGTTGGCAACGGTGGACGTGCTCGGCCAGGGACGCGATTCCCTGGTCAAGGCCAATCAGGGCATGGGGCTGGCGCTGAGTGATGACGAGATCGATTACCTCGTGGACAGCTTCTGCGCGCTGAACCGCAATCCCACCGACGTGGAGTTGATGATGTTCGCCCAGGCCAACTCCGAGCACTGCCGCCATAAGGTATTCAACGCTGACTGGGTGATTGACGGCAAGCCTCAGGCGCACAGCCTGTTCGCCATGATTCGCCATACCAGCAGCGCCAACCCGGACGGGGTTCTGTCCGCTTATCATGACAACGGTGCGGTCATCAAGGGCGGTCCCGCCGTGGAGCTATGTCCCGACGCAGACAGCCGGGCGTATGGCCGTCGCGAGGAAGACATGCATCTGGTCATCAAGGTGGAGACCCACAACCACCCCACGGCCATCGCGCCGTTTCCCGGCGCCGCCACGGGTGCGGGCGGCGAGATCCGCGACGAGGGAGCCACCGGGCGCGGCGCCCGGCCCAAGGCAGGGCTGACGGGGTTTTCGGTGTCTAACCTGCGCCTGCCGGGAGCGGTACAGCCTTGGGAAGGTGACTACGGCCGGCCCTCCCACATGGTCTCGGCGCTGGATATCATGCTAGAGGGTCCCATCGGTGCCGCGTCATTCAACAACGAGTTCGGCCGCCCCGGTCTGTGCGGCTATTTCCGTACCTACGAGGCCTTGGCGCCGTCCGCCGAGGGCATGGCCCTGCGCGGCTATCACAAACCCATCATGCTGGCCGGCGGCCTCGGCGAAGTACGCGAGAGCCAGGTCAAAAAGGGCGACCTGCCCGCCGGCGCGCAGCTGTATGTGATCGGCGGGCCGGCCATGCTCATCGGCCTGGGCGGGGGCGCTGCCTCGTCCGTGGCCGGCGGCGAGAGCTCCGAGGACCTGGACTTCGCCTCGGTGCAGCGCAGCAACCCCGAGATGCAGCGCCGCTGCCAGGAGGTGATCAGCGCCTGCGAGCGCCGCGGCGCGGACAACCCCATCATATCCATTCATGACGTGGGCGCCGGCGGCCTGTCCAACGCCATCCCCGAGCTGGTGGACGGCAGCAAGCGCGGCGCGCGCCTGGAACTGCGTACCATCCCCAGCGACGACACGGCCCTGTCACCCATGCAGATCTGGTGCAACGAGTCCCAGGAGCGCTACGTCCTGGCCATACGGCCGGAACACAGCAAGCTGTTCCAGGCCCTGTGCGAGCGCGAGCGTTGCCCGTGGGCCAATGTGGGGGAGGCCACGGCCGAACAGCAGCTGATCCTCGGCGACGGCTATTTCGACACCCTGCCGGTGGATATCCCCATGTCACTGCTGCTGGGCAAACCCCCCAAGATGCTGCGCCACGCCTCCCATCAGCCGTTTCACAAGCCGGCACTGCACCTGGGGGTGGATTTGCGCGAGGCGGCCGCGCGGGTGCTGCGTCTGCCCACCGTGGCGAACAAGGTTTTTTTGATTACCATCGGCGACCGCAGCGTCACCGGGCGCGTGGCCCGGGATCAGATGGTAGGTCCCTGGCAGGTACCGGTGGCCGATGTGGCGGTGACCACGCGCGGGTACGATACCTATTTCGGCGAGGCCATGGCGGTGGGCGAGCGCTCCCCCGTGGCCCTCATCGACCATGCGGCCTCGGGGCGCATGGCGGTCAGCGAGGCGCTGACCAACATCGCCGCGGCACCCATTGACCGGCTCGGTGACGTGAAGCTCTCCGCCAATTGGATGGCGGCCGTGGGTTACCCCGGGGAAGACGCCGGTCTGTATGCAACGGTCAAGGCCGTGGCCATGGAGCTGTGTCCCGCGCTTGGCATCGCCATCCCCGTGGGTAAGGACTCCGTGTCCATGAAGGCGGTGTGGCGCCAGCACGGCCAGGCGCGTGACATGGCGGCGCCACTGTCTCTGATCATCAGCGCCTTTGCCCCGGTGAGCGACTGCCGCAAGACCCTTACTCCCCAGTTGCGTACTGATCACGGCGACACGGATGTGATCCTCATCGACCTGGGTAAGGGACGCAATCGCCTGGGCGCCTCGGCCCTGGCCCAGGTGTATCAACAGGTGGGCCACCTGTGCCCCGATCTGGACGACCCATCTACCCTGAAGGCGTTTTTCGAGGCGGTACAGGACCTCAGCCGCGATGGCCTGATCCTGGCCTATCACGACCGCTCTGACGGCGGCCTGTTCGTCACTCTGTGTGAAATGGCCTTCGCCGGTCGGGTGGGGGTAACGGTGACGCTGGACGACCTCGGCACGGACGTGGGCGCCGCCTTGTTCAACGAGGAACTGGGTGCGGTGATCCAGGTCCGTCACAGCGATACGGATACGGTATTGGCGCGGCTGCGCAGTGCCGGTCTGGCGCGCCACAGTCACGTCATTGGCCAGTTGAGCGACGACGACCGTATAGCGTTCACCTATGAGCATCAAGAGGTCGTGGGGGACGATCGTGTCGCGCTGCAGCGTCTGTGGTCGGAGACTTCCTGGCGTATGCAGACCC
>CAYXAX010000137.1:0-7111 GCA_964463055.1 uncultured Gammaproteobacteria bacterium
GGGTGTGCGAGGCGCAGTAAGGCCTCAAGTACCTGTACCAGCGTGCGCCGCGTGCCGCGCTGAGCGGCCGCCGGGCTGTCTTCAGCCAGCAGCACCGGCTTGGACAGCTCCAGGTACCAGTCGCAGTACTCATTCCAGGTGAACTCATATACCGCCTGAGCGGCCAGGTCAAAGCGGTATTGGTGCACGGCTTCCGTGACCTGCTGGTTAACCACCTGCAGCCGGGAGAGAATCCAGCGGTCCGGCAGGCTCAGTTCCACGACGTCCTCGCCGAGACCCGTGTCGTGGCCTTCGGTGTTCAGCAGTGCATAGCGGGCGGCGTTCCACAACTTATTGCAGTAATTGCGGTAACCCTCGATGCGCCCAAGATCGAAGCGGATGTCCCGTCCCGTGGATGCCAGTGAGGCGAAAGTGAAACGCAGGGCGTCGGTACCGTAAGCGGGGATGCCGTCCGGATACTGTTTGCGGGTGTTCTGCTCAACGCGCCGCGCCATGTCCGGCTGCATCAGCCCGCCGGTATTTTTCGATACCAGGGTCTCCAGGTCGATGCCGTCGATCAGGTCCAGGGGATCGAGGACATTGCCCTTGGTCTTGGACATCTTGTGTCCGTCAGCGTCGCGTACGAGGCCGTGGATATAGACTTGGTGAAAGGGTACTTCACCGGTGAATTTGAGCCCCATCATGATCATGCGGGCGACCCAGAAAAAGATAATGTCGAACCCTGTGACCAGGACGCTGGTGGGATAGAACGTGGCCAGCTCCGGTGTCTGGTGCGGCCACCCGAGGGTGGAAAACGGCCACAGTGCGGAGGAGAACCAGGTATCCAATACGTCCGCGTCCTGGGTCAGGGTCGCGTCCCTGCCCAGCTGTTGCCGGGCCTGGGCGCGGGCCAGCGATTCGTCCCGGGCGACGAACACGTTGCCTTCCTCGTCATACCACGCGGGGATTCGATGGCCCCACCAGATCTGTCGACTGATACACCAGTCCTGAATGTTGCGCATCCACTCGAAGTACACCCGCGACCAGTTGTCCGGCACGAACTGGATGCGGCCGTCCTCCACCGCCTTGATGGCCGGCGCCGCCAGGCTGTCGACTTTGACGAACCACTGGTCCGTGAGATAGGGCTCGATAACGGCGTGGGTGCGGTCGCCGCGTGGCACCATGAGCTTGTGGTTTTCCACCTTCTGCAGCAACCCGAAGGCCTCCAGGTCTTCGATGACCCGTTTGCGCGCCGCGTAACGCTCCAGCCCGCGATAGCGCTCAGGGGCCTGGTCATTGATATGGGCGTCAGGCGTGAAGATGTTCACCATGGCCAAGTTATGGCGCTGGCCGATGGCATAGTCGTTGAAGTCGTGGGCGGGCGTGATTTTCACGCAGCCGGTGCCGAATGCCGGGTCCACGTGTTCATCGGCGATAATGGGGATGGTGCGCCCGGTGAGCGGCAGCCAAGCCTGTTTTCCCACCAGTTCCCTGTAACGGGGGTCGTCCGGGTGTACCGCCACCGCCACGTCGCCGAGCAGGGTTTCGGGGCGCGTGGTGGCGACGGTCAGATAACCTTCCTGGCCCACCAGGTCGTAACGGATGTGCCACAGGTGGCCGTCTTCTTCATCGGAGATCACTTCCAGGTCGGAGACAGCTGTCTGCAACTGCGGGTCCCAATTGACCAGGCGCTTGCCACGATAGATCAGACCTTCGTCGTAAAGGCGTACGAATACTTCCGTCACGGCCTCCGACAGACCTTCATCCAGAGTGAAGCGTTCCCGGGACCAGTCCACTGATGACCCCAGGCGGCGCAGCTGCCGGGTGATGCCGCGGCCGGAGGTCTGGCGCCAATCCCATACTTTCTGGATAAACGCCTCGCGTCCCAGGTCGCGCCGTGACTGGCCATCCCGGGCCAGCTGGCGCTCAACCACCATCTGGGTGGCGATGCCTGCGTGGTCGGTACCCACTTGCCACAGGGTGTTGTCGCCGCGCATGCGGTGATAACGCACCAGGATGTCCATGATGGTGTCTTGGAAGGCGTGCCCCATGTGCAGCGTACCGGTGACGTTGGGCGGGGGGATCATGATGCAATAGGGTTTGCCGGTTCCGCCGGGGGCGAAGCAGCCGTTCTCCTCCCACCAGGTGTACCAGGTATCCTCGATGGCGCGGGGGTCATAGGTCTTGTCCAGGGGCGCGGGGCCGCTGCCCTGGGGCACGGGTTGCGGAGACACGGTGGTCTTGCTGGTAGACATGTCCTGGGGTTGCGCCATGGATTGAACGGGAGCCGGTGGTTCGCTCGATTTGGGTATTATAGCTTCTAACTGGCGGATGCGGTCGTTGAGCTGTGAAACCGCCGCCCCGAGGCCCGACTGCAGTTCTTTGCGTACCGTGGCGGCTATGAGCGATTGAATCTCTTCGGTCTTATCAGGTGGGGTCTCTGCCACCGCAGAGACGGGGGGGGCAGCGGGGGCCGGAGGTGCCGCGCTGTATTGTTCTCCGGCGGGCGCGGATGCTTCCGCGGCGGCGCGCGCAGGCGGTACGGCGAATTCCGGGAGGTCTTCACCCAGCAGGTCACCCGGCACGGCGACGTCGGAGAGGGTCGGTATACCTTCCCGCACGCCGGCAGGTGAAGGCACTTCGCCGGTATTGTGTGACTTGCCGTCGGACATGGACTGTGTGATGCCTACAGGTTATGGGTATTCGGGGTATAGCCCCGGTCCTTATAGAAGCGAAAGCGCTGCCGCGCGCCCAGTTTGACCGCCTCGCTCTGGTCCACCAATTCACCGATGCGCTGAAAGCGCTCGAAAAAATCGGGTACTGTCGAGTTCAGGTTGATCAGGAACCCATCCTGGACGGGTTGAGCACCGGACCCGTGGCCTAGCACAACGGGTACGCGCGCGGCCTGGGGATCGTTGTCCAGGACATGGGGGATGAAACCCACGTCCTTGTATGTCCACAGCAGCTCGTCCAGCATCAACGCCTGCTCCCGGGACTCGGTGTGGATATAGACCTTGAGTCCCTGACCGACGGCCTTTTCGGTAAGTCGGCAGGCAAGGGCATGCCTGCCCTTGGGGCCGGCGTCTGGGAGTATGTAAAAGTCGATGCGTGGCATGATGGGATCGGTTTGCCCTAGGCGATGCCCTCCACGCGGTCAAGGAGGTACTGCACCAGCAGCGGGACCGGGCGCCCGGTGGCGCCTTTTTTATCTCCGCTTGACCACGCGGTGCCGGCGATATCCAAATGCGCCCAATGCAGTTTTTTGGTAAACCGCCACAGAAAACATGCCGCCGTGATGGTGCCGGCGTCACGGCCGCCGATGTTGGCCATGTCGGCGAAGTTGCTCTTGAGCTGATCCTGGTACTCTTCCCATAGGGGCAGTTCCCAGGCGCGGTCGCCGCTGGTCTCGCCGCTGGCCAGCAATGCCTCGGTCAACTCACTGTCATTGCTGAGCAGGCCGCTGGCGTGTTTGCCCAGCGCCACCACGCAGGCGCCGGTGAGGGTGGCGATGTCGATGATTACGTCGGGTTTGTATCGTTCCGAGTAGGTCAGTGCGTCGCACAGGATGAGGCGACCTTCGGCATCGGTATTGAGGACCTCGATGGTCTGGCCCGACAGGCTGGTAACGATATCGCCGGGTTTGTTGGCGGCCCCGTCGGGCAGGTTCTCACAGGTGGGGACGACGCCGATGACATTGACCGGCAGGCGCAGTTGCGCCGTCACCATCATGGTGCCGAAGACGCTGGCGGCGCCGCACATGTCGTATTTCATTTCATCCATGGCCTGGGCGGGCTTGATGGAAATACCGCCGGCATCGAAGGTGATCCCCTTGCCGACCAATACCACCGGTTTGGCGTCCGGGTTCTTGTCACCCCGGTAGGACATGGTGATGAACTTAGGAGGCTGGCGGCTGCCCTTGGCTACGGACAGTAACGCGCCCATGCCCAATTTCTCCATGTCCTTGGTCTCCAGGACCTCCACACCCAGGGACCGGTAGCGCTTACCCAGGGCAAGGGCCTCGCTGGCGAGGTAGGTCGGGGTGCATATGTTGCCGGGGAGGTTCCCCAGGGTTTTGGCCAGGTCCATGCCGTTGGCGATGGCGGCGCCCTGCCGGACGGCGCGTTCGGCGTCCGTGGCATTCGCCTGTGCAGGCACGTACAGGGTGATCATTTTCAGGCTGGGCTTGCTTTTGCCCTTGCTCTTGAGTTGATCGAAGCGGTATGTGCTGTCCCGGGAGACGACGACCGCCTGGCGTATCTTCCACGTCAGGTCGCGTTGTTTTGGGGTGAGAGCCGTCAAGCAGCTTATTGCCTCCTGGATGGAGGCGTCACTGAGCACGGCGGCTGCCTTGGCGTTGATCAGGCGATAGCGTGTATCGGTGAGGTCCTTCTCATGGCCGCAGCCCACCAACAGGACCCGTTCGCCGCGCAGATGGGGCACGTTGTGCAGCATCAGCGTCTGACCGGGTTTGCCCTCGATGTCGCCGCGCTTGAGTATCCTGGTCAGGTAGCCTTTTGCGGCGCGATCCAGTCGCCGTCCCTCCACTGACAGGCGCCGGGTCTCAAACAGCCCTACAACCACACATTGTGTTTTTTGTTTTTCGGGTTCTGCACTCGTGACTGAGAAATCCATATCGCCCCCTATATACCTCATGTTGAAAAAGGGTAAAGTAACCGCTGTGATTTGCTGTCGGCCCCTGACGGGCGCCGCGGCATAAAATGCGGCGCGGTCAGATAACCCTCTGGTGGTGATTTGTTAAATGGCCCGGCAGGCGATGGACTGCCCACACCTCTGAAGTTCGCCGTAACTATACCTAATATAATGCCATTTTCCATACATTAAGCCCAGCATCAGGACAGCGCATTGATCATCGAGCGGTACTTGCTGAAGGACATCATCTACACCCTGGTGGCGGTTACGTTGGTGTTGACGGTGATTTACCTTGGCAACCGGTTCATCATTTTTTTGACTAACGCCGCCATGGGCGGCGTCCCTCTGCACATCATTTTGACACTGCTGTTGCTGAAGACCATCGGTGCCATGGTGGTGGTGCTGCCCATGGCCTTGTACCTGTCCATACTGTTTGTGTTCGGACGGCTCTATAAGGACAGCGAAATGACGGCGCTTACCGCCTGTGGTGTCAGCATGGGACGTATTATCAGGGTCGTGCTCTTGTTCTCCCTCATGATGGCCGCGGTGGTGGCGTTTATCTCCCTGTATCTGAAGCCCTGGGCCGAGGAGCAGAGCTATTCCATCCAGGACAAGCTGGACGCAAACTCGCAGGTCAGGGGAATTACCGCGGGGCGCTTCAACGAATCCGCCCGCGGTGACGGAGTCTTCTATGCGGAAGAGCTGTCCGCGGGCAAGAAGGAAATGCACAATGTCTTCGCCGAGTACCAGCGCGAGGGCCAGCCGGTGGTGCTGGCCTCCAAGAGCGCCTATCAGAAGATCGATAAGGCAACCGGTGACCGATATCTCGTCTTGGTGGACGGACGGCGTTACGAAGGGGCGCCGGGCAGCGCCAAGTTCAGGATCGTCGAGTTCAAGGAACATGCGGTATTGATCAGGCCGCAGGCGGTGGCACCCCAGCGGCGCAAGCGCTGGGCCCTGCAGACACAGAAGCTATGGTCATCCGGAGGTGCGGCAGATACGGCGGAGCTGCAGTGGCGCGCATCCATGCCGATTTCGGCCTTGGTGCTGGCCATGCTGGCGATTTCTCTGAGCCGGACCACGCCTCGCCGGGGCCGCTTCGGCAAACTCTTCAACGCAATTCTTGCCTACATCATCTACAGCAACCTTCTGGCCGTGGCTCAGACATGGCTGGAGCGCGGGGTGATACCGCCATGGTTGGGGCTGTGGTGGGTGCACCTGTTGTTTGTCACGGCGGTGCTGGCGTTGTTCGCCCGCCACTACGGCATCGGCCTGTTGGCCCGGGTCATTCCGGCGCGGGTGCCGTCCTCATGAAGTTAATAGATCGGTACATCGGCACCACAGTGGCCATGAGTACGCTTACGGTGATGGGCGTGTTGCTGGCGCTGATGATGTTCGCCGGATTCGTCAACGAACTGGAGCGGGTGGGCAACGGGGATTACGGCCTGACCGAGGCCAGCAAGTATGTACTGCTGAGCATGCCGCGCACCGCCTATGAGCTGTTTCCATCCGCCGCGCTCCTGGGTAGTTTGTTGGGGCTGGGCATTCTTGCGGGGAATAAGGAACTGGTTATAATCCGCGCCGCAGGTGTGTCGTTGGCGCGCCTGGTGTGGTCGGTGATGAAGGTGGGGCTGCTGTTGATGATCGTGGCGATACTGCTGGGGGAATATGTCGCGCCCATCAGCGAAAAGATCGCTCAGAGCATACGCACACAGGCCCTTACCAAGCAGGTGACTTTGAGTACCAGGACCGGCCTGTGGGTGCGGGATAACAACAACTTTATTAATATCCGCACGGTACTGCTCGGCGGACATGTGAGCGACGTGACCATTTATCAGTTCGATGACAAGCGCAATCTCCGCGCCACCATCCATGCGCGTTCAGCATCTTACGCCAACGATCAATGGGTGCTGCGCGGCGTGTCGAGCAACCGCATCGGACTCAATGGCGTCACCACGGCCCATCAAGACAGAATGATATGGAAATCACTGCTCAATCCGGAGCTATTCGATGTGGTCTCGGTAACGCCCGAGGATCTCTCCGTCGCCGGGTTGTACCACTATATAGCCTACCTGCACGACAATGGACTGAATGCGCGTCGCTATGAGCTGGCGTTTTGGCAAAAGCTCATGTCGCCCCTGGCGACCGGGGTTATGCTTTTGATATCAATACCATTTGTGCTGGGGCCAATGCGTTTGGCCAGTATGGGTCAGCGCATATTGGTGGGCGTGCTGCTGGGGATGGGGTTTCGACTGGTGAATGAGGCCATGGGTCAGTCGGCGCTGGTCTACCACCTGAACCTCGCCGTGTTCACCACACTGCCGACCCTGCTATTCTTTGCCGTCGCGCTGTTTCTCCTTTATAAAGCTCGCTAGGCAGTGGGGTTGTATGCGGGGTGAAATGGCGCTCCCTAGGGGACTCGAACCCCTGTTTCCGCCGTGAGAGGGCAGCGTCCTAGGCCACTAGACGAAGGGAGCGTTGG
>CAYXAX010000138.1:0-7105 GCA_964463055.1 uncultured Gammaproteobacteria bacterium
GACCTGCGACCTGCGACCTGCGACCTGCGACCTGCGACCTGCGACCGTTATTTAAAGCCCAGCGGGTTCAGCGGATCCACTCCGTCTTTGAAGGGTCGCCTGCGATCCTGATGGGTGATCTGATAGACCTTGCCGATCCAATTGTTGATCACTGCCTCGGCGGTGTCGTGCCAGGTGTTGTCCAGGCTGTTGAGGATCTGCGTCTCCGGGAATTCGGGGGTGTTCGTGCCCGCGTGCAGGGCGGCGGTGACGCGGTCCTGGTGTTCCTCGAGAATGGCCTGGCTGCGCGGGGTGAAGTAGTGTTCAGGGTAAGGGGGGTAATCGGCGCGTCGCCCCGCGGCAAAGTGTTTCACTTCCCGTTTATATTCCTTGAGCAGGCTGATGATGTCGTATTCCGGATGACCCTGAAAAAAAACCAGGCGAAAGCCGTCTGCGCTGACCGCCAGATGCACGCCGGCGTCCTCGCCCTCCACCAGCACCGGCAGACCGGCGGCGCGGAACTGGTCACGGCCGATTTCATTGAAGCGCGAGTGGGGGACATCGAAGCGGGTATTCACGCCCGTGACCAGGGGGTGGCGACGGTCCACCAGGTGATGGGAGTAGACGCCCCAGCGCTTTTGCGGCAGGCGACGCCGCCGCTGACCGTAGCGGAACTGCAGCACCGCATGGGTGGCCAGGCATGAGCACAGCGTCGAAGTGACGTTGTCGTATGCCCAGTCGATGACGTCTATCAGCGGCGACCAGAACGGCTCCTGGGCCAGATCGGGTTGAGTGACGTTGGCGCCGGTGATGATAAGGGCGTCCAGTCCTTCACGCTGAATCTTGTCAAAGCCTTCATAAAATTTTTCCACATGCTCAACACCATCCGGGTCGCGCTTGAGCTCCTTGAGGGTAAACGGGTGCATGTAGAACTGGGCGATCTGGTTGCTCTCACCCACCAGGCGAAAAAACTGGCGCTCGGTGGCGGTGAGCGCGGCATCCGGCATCATGTTGAGCAGCCCGATGTGCAGTTCGCGAATATCCTGATGTACGGCGAGATCGCCGGGAATCACGGTCTCGCCTTCCTGGCGGAGCCGCTCGAATGCGGGCAGTGTGGAGTTGGCGACCAGTGGCATGAACGATTGCCTTGCTAGTTCTGCTGTTCCAGGGCGGCTTCCACCAGGCTCAGAAAGTCGCCTTCGTGCTTGATCCGGGCGAGGTCACTGCTGGAGACGGTATAGCCGTAGTTATGGGCGATGGCCTGATAGCGCGGCAGCCGTGAATAGAACAGGCGCGGGAATACCCAACGCACGAAGTCATCTGGTTCAATCAGCGCCACGTATTCAATGTTGTTTTCGCGTTTATAGATGTCCAATTGTTCATCGAGAAATTCATCCCGATAGTACAGCGGCTTGGGATCCTGCTCCGCGCGGCGTATGACCTCCTGTGCGTCCTGCTCCGTGGCCTCGATGTACAGAATCAAAGTGTGTTTGTCCAAGGTGCTCAACACCTCCAGGTCGTCCAACTCACACACGCTGCCGCCGGCGTCATTGACGAAGTGCGGGTAACCATAGATCTCGTGGGATTTTTCGATGAAGGCGGGGACTTCCTTGAGGGCCTCAATTTCCGCCGCCTTGTGCAGGGCCTGGCGGTGTTTGAATTCCTTGAGGGTGAGGCCGCCCGCCTCTGGGTTGCCCAGCTTGCCGAGAAAGCTCGCCACCGGCTTGAGATTGTCCACACTGAGATTGTTGCGGATGTAAATGGAATCCGAGCGCAGCAGGTCGCGCAGGAACGGGATCTGCATCGCCTGCAGCTTGATATTGTCCAGGATGGCCTCGTCCAGATAGCGGGTGCCGATACGGTAATCCACGGAGTAGTGGAACCAGTTGTGCTTGCGCAGTACCTGGGCCAGGCATGTCTTGCCCACGCCGGACATGCCCAGCAGGGTGATGGACTTATGAGTCCAGTCCCTGAACTCTTTGGCGGTCAATCTCATCGGCGGGCTCCGTGGGTGATCATGGGGCTATTTTAACTTATTGTAAGGTATCTATTTTGTCAGAAGACAGGGCGCGCAGGAAACGTTATCGTGGCGTGCATTTTTAACGCGTAACCCGCAACTCGAAACTTCTGGGCCGCAGGCCCAAGCCTGTATAATACCCCATAAATTGGAAGGTATCCCGGCCAGCGAGTTTCACTCCGGAAACCTTTTGCCTGCCGAGAGTTCCTATTCCTTACATCCCTGCCCACGTGCTGACCAGAAAACGGGAGTGTATAGGTACATAAACACGGCTGTGATACCGGCAATGACTCTCTCACCGGGACGGCGGCCACGGACGGTGACTCCGGCTTTAGCGTATTGCCGTCAGGCAAGGAGCTGACATGGATTTATTGGATGATTTTATTCGCGAGCCGCGTATCGCCTATTTTTCCATGGAGATTGCGCTGCGCAACGAGATTCCCACTTATAGCGGCGGTCTCGGGGTGCTGGCGGGCGACACCCTGCGCTCGGCCGCCGATCTTGATCTGCCCATGGTGGCGGTGAGCCTGGTTTTCCGTTCAGGATATTTTCGTCAGGAAATCACTGAGCAGGGACGCCAGGTGGAGTCCCCGGACCCGTGGGAGCCGGACAAGTGGGCGACACCGCTGGGTTCAAAGATCGCCATCACACTGGAAGGGCGCAAGGTGTGGATCAGCGCCTGGCTGTATATTCTCACCGGGCTGCTGAACGGCAGGCAGCCGATCATATTGCTGGATACGGACCTGCCCGAGAACCTGCCGGAAGACCGCCGTATCACCCACTTCCTCTATGGCGGAGACGAGACCTACCGGCTCAAACAGGAGATGGTGCTGGGCGTGGGCGGGGTGCGCATGCTGCAATCCCTGGGATTTCAGGTGAATCACTACCACCTGAACGAAGGTCACTCAGCCCTCCTTGGTGTGGAACTGCTGCGTCGCTACGCCTATGCCACGGAGTTCCTTCGTCCCGGCCAGTCGCCTTACGATATCCCTCGGGTGCGCGAGCTGTGCAACTTCACCACCCATACGCCGGTGGAGGCGGGACACGACCGTTTCGATTACGGTCTGGTGAAGCGTCTAATAGATGATTTCATTGATTTTGACTTCCTAAAGCAGCTGGCCGGCGAGGAAAACCTGAACATGACCCGCCTGGCTCTCAATCTGAGCGAGTACGTCAATGGTGTGGCCCAGCGCCACGCCGAGGTGTCACGCAAGATGTTTCCCGGCTACCGGGTACAGGCCATCACCAACGGCATCCACCCGTTTACCTGGACCGCCCCCGGCTTTGCCAAGCTATACGATAATTATATACCCGGGTGGGCCCATGAACCGGAACTGCTGGTGCGCGCCGACCGCATTCCCGACACCGCCGTATGGGACGCCCACGTGGAGGCCAAGCGCCGCCTGCTGGAGCGGGTGAAGAATACCACCGGCATTACCATGAGCCTGCACCAGCCCATCATCGGATTCGCCCGGCGCATGACCGCATACAAGCGCGCCGACCTGATGTTTACCGATGTGGCGCACTTGAAGGCAATCGCCGAGCAACGGCCGTTTCAGGTCATCATCTCGGGCAAGGCCCATCCCCACGACGACAACGGCAAGCAGCTCATCGAGCAGCTGAATCATCACATCCGTGACCTGGCCGGCGCCATCCCCATGGCCTACCTGCCCAACTACGACATGGACACGGCCCTGTCCCTGGTCACTGGCGTGGATATCTGGCTCAACACCCCGCTGCGTCCCCACGAGGCCTCGGGTACCAGCGGCATGAAGGCCGCCTTCAACGGGGTGCCACACCTGAGCGTCATGGACGGCTGGTGGATCGAGGGGTGCATCGAGGGCATTACCGGCTGGGCCATCGGCGACGATGGCGAGAGCGCCAACGGTGACGATGCGCTGATGTTGTATAAGAAGCTGGAAGAGACGGTGCTGCCCCTGTATTACCAGGACCGCAGCGGCTGGATCGCGGTGATGAAGGGCGCCATCAGCAAGAACGCCTCGTTCTTCAACAGCCACCGCATGATGCGGCGCTATGCGACCGAGGCGTATATCCGCTGAGCTGATATACGCCTCGGGGTTGCGGGTTGCGAGTTTCGGGTCTCGAGTTAAAAAGCGCTTTATCCCAACACGAAACTCGCAACCCCCGGGACGAACGTCCCGGGCCCCTACTCGAAACCCGAAACCCGGGACTCGAAAACTCCCGAAGGGGCGCGGTCTGAAAGAAACGCCGCGAGAATCTTGGCGGTATGGGATCCCTTCTTGACGCGCGCCACCGCTGCCGGTGTCCCCGCGGCGACGATCCGTCCGCCGCCGTCACCGCCTTCCGGGCCCAGGTCGATGAGCCAGTGGGCCTCGGCGATGACATCCAGATTGTGTTCGATGACCACCACCGTGTTGCCGGCCGCCACCAGGCGGTGCAGTACCCGGATGAGTTTTTCCACGTCCGCCATATGCAGGCCCACGGTGGGCTCGTCGAGCACGTACAACGTTGAGTTTCGGGTGCCGGGTTTCGTGTTTCGAATCGGCTGTTTTGCATCTGATTCCTTGGCGAGGGGCGCCTTGGCCAGTTCGGTGACCAGCTTGATGCGCTGGGCCTCGCCGCCGCTCAGGGTGGGGCTCTGCTGGCCCAGTGTCAGGTAGCCCAGTCCCACGTCCTGCAGCAGGCGCAGGGTGTCGTGTACGGCGGAGTGGGCGGAGAAGAAGCCCACTGCCTCGTCCACGCTCATGGCCAGCACCTCGCCGATGCTGCGGTCCTTGTAACGCACCGCCAGGGTCTCGCCGTTGAAGCGGGAACCAGCGCATACATCGCAGGTGACTTTGACATCGGGGAGAAAGCTCATCTCGATCTTCTTGATCCCCTGACCCTCGCAGGCCTCGCAGCGTCCGCCCTTGACGTTGAAGGAGAAGCGGCCCGGGCCGTAGCCGCGAATGCGCGCCTCGGTGGTCTGAGCGAACAGGCGCCTGATGGTATCCCAGAATCCCACGTAGGTGGCGGGACATGAGCGCGGCGTCTTGCCGATGGGCGTCTGGTCCACCTCCAGTACACGGCCGATACCGTCCCAGCCGGTGATCTGTGAGCACCCGGTCAGGCCGGCGTCGCGGCGAGTGCGCCGTGAACGCCGTTTCGAGATCAGGCGCTGCAGGTTTTCATGCAGGATATTGCGCACCAGGGTGCTCTTGCCGCTGCCGCTGACGCCGGTGACGCACACCAGTCGCCCCAGGGGCAGGTCCACGGTCACGTCCTTGAGGTTGTGAAGCCGCGCGCCGTTGATCGCCAGCATCTCGATTTCATCATCCCGCATGGCGGGGAGGTCCATCATGGGGTGGCGCAATGGATCGGCCAGGCAGCGTCCGGTGATGGAGCGCGGCGCGCGCATCAATGCCTGGACAGCGCCTTCGGCCACCACGAAACCGCCGTTGACGCCGGCGCCGGGGCCCAGATCGATGACGTGCCCGGCGCGGCGGATGGTCTCCTCGTCGTGTTCCACCACCACCACGGTATTGCCCTTGCGCTCCAGCTTGTCCAGGGCGTCCAGCAGCAGGCGGTTGTCCCGCGGGTGCAGGCCGATGGTGGGTTCATCCAGGATGTAGCACACGCCGCGCAGGTTGGAGCCCAGCTGCGCGGCGAGACGGATGCGTTGCGCCTCACCGCCGGACAGAGTGGGCGCGGCGCGGTCCAGGGACAGGTAGGACAGCCCCACCTCGTTGAGGAACGCCAGGCGCGAACACAACTCGGCGCGAATGTCCCGGGCGATCTCCGCCGTGCGCCCGCGCAGCGACAGAGCACGGAAAATCATCTCCGCCTCGGCCACGGGCATGGCGGTGATGTCGCTGATGGAGCGGCCTTCAAAACGTACCGCCAGGGCCTGCGGGTTGAGACGCTGACCGTTGCAGGCATTGCACGCCCGTGCCTCACCCTCGAACCAGTCGTTCCACCAGATCTCCTCGCCGCTCTGTTCTTCATCGAAGCCCGGCATCTCCACGCCGGTGCCGTAGCAGCGCTCGCACCAGCCGTGTTTGGAATTGAAGGAAAACAGGCGCGGGTCCAGCTCCGGGAAACTGCGGCCGCACTGGGCGCAGGCACGGCGGGTGGAGAACAGCACCGCGCGCTGCGTGGTGGGGACCACCTGCACCAGTCCCTTGCCAAGTGTCAGTGCATGATCGAGCACCTCGCGCAGCTCTGACTCCTTTGCGGCCGACACCGTAATTTCTCCCACCGGCGCGTCGATGTTGTGTTCCTTGAAGCGGTCCAGGCGCGGCCAGCGGTCGGTGGGCAGATATTCGCCGTCCACCCGCAGCCGGGCAAAGCCCTTGGCCGCGGCCCACTTGGCCAGGTCGGTGTAGTAGCCCTTGCGCGCCACCACCAGGGGTGCTGTAACGGTGATGCGTTTGCCGCGGTAATCGCGCAGGATGCGCGCCGCGATGGCCGCCGGTGTCTGGGCCTCGATGGGGATGTCGCAGTCAGGGCAGTACTGGGTGCCGAGGCGCACGAACAACAGGCGCAGGAAGTGATAGATCTCGGTCATGGTGGCCACGGTGCTCTTGCGTCCGCCGCGGCTGGTGCGCTGCTCGATGGCCACCGTGGGCGGGATGCCGAACACGGCGTCTACGTCGGGACGTGACGCCGGCTGCACGAATTGGCGCGCATAGGCGTTGAGCGACTCCAGGTAACGGCGCTGGCCCTCGGCGAACAGGATGTCGAAGGCTACGGTGCTTTTGCCGCTGCCGCTGATGCCTGTGATGACGGTGAAACGGTCGCGGGGGATATCCAGGGAGATATTTTTGAGGTTGTGTTCCCGGGCGTGGACGATGCGCACGGATTCGTCGGTGATGATCGGCGCGCGCGCGGTGTGGATGGGCCGTGCCGAAGCGCTGTGGGTCGCGGTGTAGGCCTTGAGCGCCGTTCCGGTACGGCTGCGGCGGCGGCGGGTGATCGCCATGGGTGTGCCGACGGCCATCACCTCGCCGCCTGCTGCGCCGCCTTCCGGTCCCAGGTCGATGACCCAGTCGGCGCTGCGGATCACATCCAGGTTGTGCTCGATCACCACCAGGCTGTGGCCCTGGTCCAGCAGTTGGCGGAATGCGCGCAACAGCTTGGCGATGTCGT
>CAYXAX010000139.1:0-7079 GCA_964463055.1 uncultured Gammaproteobacteria bacterium
CGTTGGCGTCGATGTCGAAGGTGACCTCGATCTGCGGCATGCCGCGCGGCGCCGGCGGGAGCTCCGTCAGGTCGAAACGGCCCAGGGACTTATTCTCCACGGCGCGTTCGCGCTCGCCCTGCAGCACATGCACCGTCACCGCGGTCTGGTTATCCTCGGCGGTGGAGAACACCTGGTTGGCCTTGGTGGGAATAGTGGTGTTCTTTTCGATGAGCTTGGTCATGACCCCGCCCAGGGTCTCGATGCCCAGGGACAGGGGCGTTACATCCAGCAGCAGCACATCCTTGACCTCGCCGCCCAGAACGCCGCCCTGAATCGCGGCGCCGATGGCCACGGCCTCGTCGGGATTGACGTCCTTGCGCGGCTCCTTGCCGAAGAATTCACGCACCTTTTCCTGCACCATGGGCATGCGCGTCTGGCCGCCCACCAGGATCACGTCGTCGACGTCACCACCCTTGAGCTCGGCATCCTTCAAGGCGATGCGGCACGGCTCGATAGTGCGTGCGATCAGGTCTTCCACCAACGCCTCCAGCTTGGCCCGGGTGAGCTTGATGTTGAGGTGCTTGGGACCGGAGGCGTCGGCCGTGATATAGGGCAGATTGACGTCGGTCTGCTGGGCGGAAGACAACTCGATCTTGGCCTTCTCCGCGGCCTCCTTGAGGCGCTGCATGGCCAGCGGGTCCTTGTGCAGGTCGATGCCGCTGTCCTTCTTGAACTGGTCCGCCAGGTAGTCGATGACGCGCTGGTCGAAGTCCTCGCCGCCGAGGAAGGTGTCACCGTTGGTGGACAGCACCTCGAACTGGTGCTCGCCCTCCACTTCGGCGATCTCGATGATGGAGATATCGAACGTGCCGCCGCCCAGGTCATACACCGCGATCTTGGTGTCGCCGGGCTTCTTGTCCATGCCGAACGCCAGGGCCGCGGCCGTGGGCTCGTTGATGATGCGCTTGACGTCGAGGCCGGCGATGCGCCCGGCGTCCTTGGTGGCCTGACGCTGGGCGTCGTTGAAATAGGCCGGGACGGTGATCACCGCCTCGGTGACAGACTCGCCCAGGTAGTCCTCGGCGGTCTTCTTCATCTTCATCAGCACCCGCGCGGAGACCTCCGGGGGGGCCATCTTCTTGCCGTTGGCCTCCACCCAGGCGTCGCCGTTGTCCGCACCGACGATCTTGAACGGGGAGATGTCCACGTCGCGTTTCACCACGGCGTCGGCAAACTTGCGGCCGATGAGGCGTTTGACCGCGAACAGGGTGTTCTTGGGGTTAGTCACGGCCTGGCGCTTGGCGGCCTGACCCACCAGGACCTCGCCGTCGTCGGTAAAGGCGACCACCGAGGGCGTCGTGCGACTGCCTTCCGCATTCTCAACGACGCGGGGCTTGCCGCCTTCCATGACCGCCACGCATGAATTGGTCGTACCTAAGTCAATACCGATTATCTTCGCCATTGTTGAGTGTCTCCGTTTGTGTCTGAGCCACCCCATGCATGCGCAAGGGGCGGGAATAAACCGTTATTTACGTTTTATATGGTGGATGGGTCGTTGTATTTCAAGCCGATTCATCTAAATTTGCGGTCCCGGCCCCGCCCTGGGGCGCGGCGGCCACCACCACCAGTGCCGGGCGCAGCAGCCGGTCGTTGAGCACATAGCCCTTCTGATACACCGTCAGCACCGTGTTGGGCGCCGTGTCGGGGCGCGCTTCGGTGGCCATGGCTTGATGATATTCCGGATTAAATTTTTCCCCTAATGGATTGATTTCTTGAATCTTAAACTTCTCGAATAAATTGCCAAGCAGGCTCAGGGTGAGCTCCATACCCTCGCGCAGTTTCTCCATTTCGGCGTTGGCGTCGCGGGACGCGGCCAGCCCCAGTTCGATGCTGTCGCGCACCGGCAGAAACTCCAGCAGGAATTTTTCCAGGGCATATTTGTGGGCGCTTTCCAGATCCTTCTGACTGCGCCGGTGCAGGTTTTCCAGCTCCGCCCGGGTACGCAGCAGCTGCTCCCAATAATCGGCGGCCTGATTCTGCGCCTGCTGCAGCTCGCCGACGATGACCTCGGGATCCGGCCGCGGCAACTCCTCGTGGGTGTCCCGGGGATCCACGGCGCCGGCCTCCTCAGCCGCGTCTTTGGCGCCCTTGCGGTCATTCATCTTGTGGGAACTGCTGTTTGTATTCGACATACTCCCCCTCCGAGGTCTGCGGGTTCAAAAAGTCCGATATTCTATAATGCGGTTCAATGACGATTATTCAAGGCGGAACTGAGCAATTTCGCCGTCACGTCCACCACGGAGATCACCCGGTCGTAATCCATGCGGGTGGGGCCGATGACACCCAGCACGCCCAGCACCTTGTCTTCCACGCCGTAGGTGGATGCCACCACGCTGCACTCGTCCAGGACATCATAGCCGGATTCCTCGCCGATGAAGATCTGAATCCCCTGGGACATGACGCACTGGTCCAGCAGGTAGAGAATGTCGCGCTTCTGGCTGAAGGCTTGGAACAGCAGGCGCAGGCGGTCCATGTCGGAGAGCTCGGCGAACTCCATCAGGTTGACCTGCCCGTCCAGTACATAGTCCTTGCTGTGGGTCTGATCGGGAAACAGCTTCTCGGCCATCTCAACCACCACCTGCATGAGCTGATGCAGGCTGTCCTTGGTGCGCTTCATCTCCTCCAGCAGGTGCCGATGGATATCGTAGAGATTGACGCTTTTACCGGCGAATACGCTGTTGATGTAATTGGCCGCCTCATGAAGCTGCTCGATGGAATAGTCCCGGTCGGTATGAATGATGCGGTTCTCCACGTCCGATTCGCTGAACACCAGGATGGCCAGGATACGCCGCTGGCTCAGGGGCATGAATTCAATATGGCGAAAGGACAGATGATCGCGGCGCGGCATGGTGACCACCCCGGCCATGTGGGTGATACCGGACAACAGGGTCGAGACCGACGTGATCAGACCCTGCAGCGAGGTGTTGGGTACGATCATGCCCTTCAGGGCCTTGGTCTCCTCGGTATCCAGATCCAGAGGACGCAGCTTGAGCAGGGAGTCGACGAAGAACCGGTAGCCCTTGGCGGTGGGGATGCGACCGGCCGAGGTGTGGGGCGACGCCACCAGGCCCAGTTCCTCCAGGTCCATCATGACGTTACGCACCGTGGCCGGACTCAGCTCCAGTCCGGAGTCACGGGCGATGGTGCGCGAGCCCACCGGTTGGCCGTCACGGATATAGCTCTCGATGAGCGTCTTTAAGATATGTCTCGAGCGCTCGCTCAGTTCGATACTCACGGCGGTCCACCTTGGCGAAACATGTTTAGCACTCCATATATATGAGTGCTAAGTTTAAAATTATCAAGCGCATGGCACAGTGTCAAGCAAAGGTCAGGCCATTGGCAGTGATCAGGGTGCGTGATAACTTGTACACGGGCGAATACAGGGGCGATTGAATTGAGTAATGCGTTTACCACCATCGGGGTGATCGGCAAGCATGACGACCCCAGCATCTGCGACACCATCCGTACCCTGGCCGGCTACCTGCAGGAGCGGGAAATCGACGTGGTCCTCGACGAAGAGGCGTGCAAGCTCATCCCCGGTCACGGCTTTAAAGTCGCCGACCGGGCCGGCCTCGGCGAACAGTGCGACCTGGCCATCGTGGTGGGCGGCGACGGCACCCTGCTTACCGCCGCACGCTCCCTGGCGGAGTACGACGTCCCCCTGCTGGGGGTCAATCTGGGCCGCCTGGGATTTCTCACCGACATCTCACCGGCGGAGATGATCGAGCGCCTGGACGAGATCCTGGCCGGCCAATACCAGACCGACGAGCGCTTTCTGCTGCACAGCTATATCGAACGCGAGGGCGAGTCCCTCAACCACAGCGACGCCTTCAACGATGTGGTGGTGCACAAGCTGAGCATGGCGCGCATGATCGAGCTGACCACCTACGTGGACGGCAAGTTCGTCAACGCCCAGCGCCTGGACGGCCTCATCATCGCCACCCCCACCGGCTCCACCGCCTACGCCCTGTCCGCCGGCGGGCCCATTATTCACCCCAGCCTCAACGCCCTGGCGCTGGTCCCGGTCAGCCCCCACACCCTGAGCTACCGGCCGCTGATGCTGGCCGGCGACAGCCGCATCGAGATCGTCATCAGCAACACCACCCTTAACAATGCCCAGGTCACCTGCGACGGCCAGACCAATTACGCCCTGGTCATCGGCGACCGCATCGTGGTGCATAAGAAGCAGCAGCCGGTTCACCTGATCCACCCCATGAATTACGACTATTACGATATCCTGCGCGCCAAGCTGCATTGGGGATAGAATCCGCCCATCGACAACGCAACCCAGACAACCCGAACACGCCCCGACAATGCTTCGCACCCTGCACATACGCAACCTGGCCGTTATCGAACAACTGGAAGTCGAATTCGACACCGGCATGACGGTGCTCACCGGCGAGACCGGCGCCGGCAAATCCATACTCATAGACTCCCTGGGCCTGATCCTGGGTGAGCGCGCCGACACCGAGATGATCCGCCCCGGCACTCAACAGGCCGACATCAGCGCGGTATTCCATATCGCGGTCGACAGCCCCGCGGGCGCGTGGCTGCAGGATCACGACCTCAGCGGCGACGACGGCGAGTGCGTGGTGCGCCGCACCCTCGCCGGCGAGGGCCGCTCCAAGGCCTACATCAACGCCAACCCGGTGCCGCTGCAGATGCTGCGCGAACTGGGCGACCGGCTCGTGGATATCCACGGCCAGCACGCCCATCAATCCCTGCTGCAGCGGCCGGTGCAGACCCTGCTGCTGGACGCCTATGCGGGTCACCTGCCGCTGACCCGCCAGGTGGCCGAGGCCTACCGGCATTGGAAGCGCCTGCGCGATGAGATCGAGATGCTGCGCAGCGCCGCCGACCAGCGCGCCGCGCAGATCGAGCTGCTGCGCTATCAGGTCCAGGAGCTGTCGGAGCTGGGCGTGCAGGAAAATGAAATCGCCGATCTGGAACAGGAACACCAGCGCCTGGCCCACTCAAACCAACTGGTGGACACCTGCCAGCAGGCCTTGAACGGCCTGGAAGACAGCGATGAGCACGCGCTGGTCGACCGGGTGCATCACCTCAACAACGAACTCATGCGCATGCAGGAATACGACGCCGGCCTGCGGCCCATCAACGAACTGCTGAACGCGGCGGCCATCCAGCTGCGCGAGGCGGCCACGGAGCTGCGCCGCTATCTAGATCACCTGGAGACCGACCCGCAGCGCCTGGCGTGGGTGGACCAGCGCCTGTCCACCCTGTATGAAACCGCACGCAAGCACCGCGTGCAGCCCGCCGACCTGTTCGGCCACTTCCATCACCTCCAGCAGGAATTGTCGGCGCTCGATACCAGCGAACAACGGCTCGGCGACGGCGAGGCACAGCTTCAACTGGCGCGGGAACACTACATGGATCTGGCGCGCACCCTCGGCACCCAGCGCCTCAAGGCGGCCCAGGACCTGGCCGCGCGGGTCACCGCGACGATTCGCAAACTGGGTATTCCCGAGGGCCGCTTCGAGATCGAACTGGAGACCCTGGGTGAAGGCGAAATGGCCGAAGGCGGACTGGAACGGGCCGAGTTCCTGGTGGCCAGCGGCGCGCGCATGCCGCTGCGACCCCTGGGCAAAGTGGCTTCAGGCGGTGAGCTGTCGCGCATCTCCCTGGCCATCCAAGCCATCACCGCCCAGAAGGACGGCGCCCCCACGCTGATCTTCGATGAAGTGGACGTGGGCATCGGCGGACGCGTGGCCGAGATCGTCGGTCAACATCTGCGCGGCCTGGCCGGGCAGCGCCAGATCATCTGCGTCACCCACCTGCCGCAAGTGGCGGCGCTCACCCATCACCATTATCAAGTAAGCAAGTCCGCCGCCAACGGCCTGGCCTCGGCACAGATCATCCGCCTCACCGAGGGTGAACGGCGCGAAGAGCTCGCGCGCATGCTGGGGGGTGTGGAGATCACTGAACAGACCCGCGCCCACGCCGCGGAGATGATCGCCCGCGGACGGGCATAAAAACAGTCGCAGGTTGCAGGTCTACTAACAAATTGCGCGTTCCGAGTGACGGGTTTCGGGCTGACCCGCTTCTTTTGGGATAGATAATGATTGCCGTACGTTAAACGGTGCCACTCAGTCCGCCCCCCCCTCTCCCTCCCTGGGAGAGGGCCGGGGTGAGGGGGAGTAATAGACCATTTCCTACCCAGACATCTTCACGATCTTTTGACTCCCCCTCATCCTAACCTACTCCCTGAGAGGGAGAAGGAATTTCCACCCTCTCGCTGCGCGCTCTTCCCGTAGGAAGGGGCGTTTCACCCTCTCCCTCCCGGGGAGAGGGCCGGAGTGAGGGGGAGTGATAGGCTTTTCCCTACCCAGATATCTTCGCTACCTTTTGATCCCCCTCATCCTAACGGCTTCGCCTCCCCTAGCTTTGCTCTTCGCTGAGGGGGAGAAGGAATTCCATCCTCGCGTTGCGCTCTTCCCATGGGCGATGGCGTTTCTCCCTCTCCCTCCCAGGGAGAGGGCCGGGGTGAGGGGGAGTGATAGATCATTTCCTTGGAGAGAGGAAACAAATGTCAGAATTCACCATGGACAAAAGCGGGGATATACCGGGCCAGTGGTGGGAAGCTCATCCGGAAAGCTACTTGAGAATCTACAAAAAATAGACTCCTCAACTAACTATTTTTTATCAGTTTTTTCCTGCTGGCACTGCTCGCAGATGCCATAGATATAGTGACAGTGGTCGGTCATGGTATAGCCCGCCTTGGCGGCGATCTCGCGCTGGCGGCGCTCGATAGTCTCGTCGATGAACTCATCCACCCGGCCGCACTTCACGCACAGGATATGATCATGGTGATCGCCCTGGTTGAGTTCGAACACCGAGTGTCCGCCCTCGAAGTGATGCCGCGCCACCAGGCCCGACGCCTCGAACTGGGTCAGCACCCGGTATACAGTGGCCAGGCCCACGTCTTCGCCGGTATCGAGCAGGGCCTTGTAGACATCTTCCGCGCCCATGTGACGCGCATCGCTGCTCTCCAGTATCTGGAGAATCTTGATGCGCGGGTG
>CAYXAX010000140.1:0-7040 GCA_964463055.1 uncultured Gammaproteobacteria bacterium
GTTTCACCTGTCCAACACCCAATCACGCTTCGTCGCCGCAGCCGCCGGCGGCTGCGTACTGCTGGAGAGCTCACTTCTGGCACGCATAGGCGGACTGGCGGCCATACGCGGCGAATTGATCGACGACTGCGCCCTGGCGCGCCGCGCCCGGGCTGCCGGCGTCAAGACCTGGCTCGGACTTTCCCATTCAGCGCGCATGCTGCGCCGCCAGGGGCTCAAGGATATATGGAACATGGTGGCGCGCACCGCCTTTACCCAGCTGCGCTACTCCGTCATGTGGCTGGTGCTGTGCACCGTGCTGCTGGTGGCGGCCTTCCTTGTCCCCGCCGCGGGTGTATTTATTGCCCCCGGTCTAGCCCGGGCGGCGGCCGCGGCGGCCTGGATCGGCATGACGGTCACTTACCTGCCCACCCTGCGCTACTACGGACTGTCATGGCTGTGGGCACCGCTGCTGCCGCTGACCGGCCTGCTATACCTCGCCATGACCTGGACCTCGGCGTTTCGCTATTGGGGCGGCCACCGCTCGCGATGGAAAGACCGTGTTTACGCACGGTTGCCCGGATCGGAGACTTAAGGCTAAGCTAATGGGAGGTAAGGGAGCCCATGACAGCAGTCTACAAACCATTCACAGGTGACCCGTGGCGGCCGCAGGGCGAGATCATGTCCGGAATAAACCGGCGGCGCCCGCTCCGGTTTATGCAAGGAAGCGTATGTTTTTTGCCAGATCCATGATGGTGAGAGCCCCCTTCACGGCGACCTGGAGCGCAAGGCGCCTGCGGGTGGCCCTGTTGTCCCTGACCGCGGCATGCCTCGCCAGCGCCGCAGTCGCCGCCGCCGAGATGGCGGGACCGGTGGGTGTTATTCAGCGGTTTCAGGACACCCTGGTATCGGTGATGAAGCAGGCCCAGGCCCTGGGGTATGACGGGCGCTACAAGAAACTCGCCCCGATTATCACATCGACCCACGACCTGGAGACCATCGCACGGGTATCGGTGGGGCAGTATTGGAGTAAACTCAGCGACGCCCAGCGCGACAAACTGGTGGATACCTTTACACGGCTCAGTATCGCCACCTACGCCGCGCGCTTCGACGGATTCTCCGGAGAGACCTTCTCGAAACCCACTCTGGGCCGGGAAGACGATACGCGCGCCATGGTCAAGACCACTCTGACCACCTCCGACAGCGAGAAGATCTCGTTCGTTTACCAGCTTCACAAGTCGGGTGAAACGTGGCGTATCGTGAATATCATCACCAACGGCGTCAGCGACCTGGCGATGAAGCGTGCCGAATATACCAGCATCATCGAGAAAGACGGTTTCGATTCGCTGATCACCAAACTCGAGCAAAAGATAAAACAATACCGGCAGGAGCCCGCGGCATGAGCCCCGTACGTCGCCTGACGGTGCGGCGCCTCGGCGCCGTCGCGGCGCTGATCCTGGGCACGCTGTTCGCGGCCGGGTGCGCCACAACCCCGGCGGGCATCAACAACAGCGACCCCATCGAACCATTCAACCGCGAGGTCTACAGCGTCAACGATGCGCTGGACAAGCACATCATGAAACCGGTGGCCAATGCCTATATCAAGGTGACGCCCAAACCGGTGCAACAGTCCGTCGCCAATTTCTATAACAATATCACCTATCCCAACACGGTGATCAACGAATTTCTCCAGGGCAAGTTCAAGCTGTTTTTCAGTGACGCGGGACGCTTCGTCGTCAACAGCACCGTGGGGATACTGGGTCTGTTCGACCCTGCCAGTCACATCGGGCTCGAATATCACCAGGAAGACATCGGCCAGTCACTGGCAACGTGGGGCACCCCCCAGGGGGCCTATCTGGTGGTGCCCCTGGTGGGGCCGTATACGGTGCGCAATTCACCGAATCTGATCATCAGCGTGGTCACCAATGTTCTGTTCTATGTCTCCGCACCCTACGTCACCATTCCCCTCAGCGTCCTCGGCATCATCAACAGCCGCGCCCAGGTCAGCAGCTCCGTGAACCTGGTGAACCAGGCAGCCCTGGACCCGTATGTGTTCGTGCGTGAAGGTTATCTGCAGCGGCGCCAGTACCTGATCTATGACGGGCACCCGCCCATCAGGTACAACTATGATGAAGACATCGACGAAGGACCGGACTCGACGGCCCCGCCCGCCGAGGCGCGAAAGCCGGATAAACCGTTGCCCGCTGAGCCGCCGCCGCCCGCAGGCGCGACTCCGCCACCGCCTCAGTAGAGGGGAGGATGCGCCGCGGTGATCAAGCGGTCTTGGTCAGTTTCGCGTTCGGCGAGTAATTCGCCTCCACGTAGCGGGCGACGATCTGCTGGAATTCCTCGGCGATATGCGCGCCCTTGAGAGTCACGTCTTTCTCACCGTCGATATACACCGGCGCCACGGGCTGCTCGCCGGTGCCGGGCAGGCTGATGCCCACGTTGGCGTGGCGGCTCTCCCCCGGGCCGTTCACCACACAGCCCATGACAGCCACCTTCATGTCCTCAACGCCGGGGTATTGGCCGCGCCATATGGGCATCTGGGCGCGCAGGTACTCTTCGATCTTTTTCGCCAGTTCCTGAAAGAAGGTGCTGGTGGTGCGCCCGCAGCCGGGACAGGCCACCACCAGTGGCGTGAAGGCGCGCAGTCCCATGGTCTGAAGAATCTCCTGAGCGACGATCACCTCGCGGGTACGGTCACCGCCAGGCTCCGGTGTCAGGGAGATGCGGATGGTATCGCCGATGCCCTCCTGCAGCAGCACTGACAGCGCCGCCGTGGAGGCCACGATGCCCTTGCTGCCCATGCCCGCCTCGGTGAGACCCAGGTGCAGGGGGTAATCGCAGCGGGCCGACAGGGAACGGTACACGGAAATCAGGTCCTGCACGCCACTCATCTTGCACGACAATATGATGCGGTCACGTGCGAGGCCCAACGCCTGGGCCTGCTCGGCGCTCTCCAGGGCCGACACCACCATGGCGTCGCGCAGCACCTCTGCGGCGTCCTTGGGCTGGGCGCGCCTGGCGTTCTCGTCCATCAGGCGCACTGACAGCTCCGCGTCCAGGCTGCCCCAATTGACGCCGATGCGCACCGGCTTGTTATAACGGCATGCCGCCTCGATCATGGTGGCGAACTGACTGTCGCGCTTGCTGCCGCGCCCCACGTTGCCGGGATTGATGCGGTACTTGGCCAGGGCCTCGGCGCAGGCCGGCGAGTGAGTCAGCAGGCGGTGGCCATTAAAGTGGAAATCACCGATCAGCGGCACGTCGACACCCATGCGATCGAGGCGCTCGCGCACCCTCGGCACAGCGTCCGCCGCCTCGGTGGTATTGACGGTTATGCGTACCAGTTCCGAGCCGGCGCGGGCCAGGGCCGCCACCTGCGCGGTAGTGGCCTCCACATCGGCGGTGTCGGTATTGGTCATGGACTGCACCACGATGGGGGCATCTCCGCCCACCGTTACTGACCCGATTCGGACCGCGGTGGTCTCGCGTCGTACCGGCGGTGTAATCGCTGCGCTCATGGGATGTATTTTACCTCTTGTGCTGGCTTGGCGGTCGGCGCGTAAGGCGCGCCCGAATTCCGTTATGATAGCCCATTCGCCCGGTCGCAGATAGGACCGCCCACGGTCAAATTCTTAATTTGAGCTCACCCGCACCCCTGTCCGCCATGCGCAGCCTGCGTGTGCACGGCGTCCAAGAATACGCTGTCATTATGACAACTCTAATTATGGATGCCGCCGATCACTCCACGGCTGAGAACCCGGCGGCCCCCAAGCGCGGCACGTATCTGTATAATCTGGCTATGGAGTACAGCTGGCCGCATCAACAGAAGACGGACCACGGGGCCAACGAGCTGGTCGTGCGGCGGTGTTTACTGCAGTATGCGCGCCGCGATCACACCGGGACCTTGATCACGGCGGAGACGTTCCAAAAACGCTGTTATTTGCGCATCGGCAATCTCACCCAGATAAGAAACGAATTACGGTGCCGTTCCGGAACAATGATACGCCGCTTGCGCGAGGGCCTTGAGTTCATGAGTTTTCCCAGGCTACTCCCATGATGCAGCGACGCGTCATCCATAGCGCCGATGATTTTTGTCTCGCCACCGCCGGCGGCTCAGGTACACGACCCTGGGCGCTAAAACACCACGCGGCTGAACTGCGGGCGCTGACCAGTACGCGGGGACGCGACGCCCTGGCCGCCGCGGGCATCCAACCGATCAGCTTCAGTGAGCTACAACGCTAACCAAGGAGCGGCGACGGGGCGCATCGCCCGGCTCGGACACCGCTACGTGCAGGTCCTCACTGTGGTGGTGGCGTTCTGCCGGCGCCGCGCTTGGTACGTTATCGGCGCTGCGTTGGCGTTGACGGCGGCGTCGACCTATTACACGGCGGGACACTTCGCCATTAATACCGATACCAGCCAGGCGCTGTCCCGCGACCTGGCCTTTCAGCGAGTTCAGAACCGCCTGGATGCGGTGTTTCCCGAACTGCACGACACCATTCTGGTGGTGGTGGATGGCCAGACCACGGGACTGGCCGATGACGGCGCGCGGCGCCTGACGGCGTGGCTCAGGCAGCAGCCCCGGACCATCGAGAACGTCTACCAGCCGGGCGGCGGCGACTTCTTTCGCAGACACGGGCTGCTGTACCTCAGCACCAGTGAATTGTGGTCACTGTCAAACCGCCTCTCACAGGCGCAGCCGCTCATTTCCCAACTGACCCAGCAACCCACCTTGCCGGCGTTTCTGTCGGTACTGGAAAAAGGCCTCGCGCTTAAGAACGGGTCGGGACCCCAATTGGGCGGGTTGGATACCCTGTTCGGCTACTTCGGCAAGACCCTTGCGGCACAGGAGGCGGGTCGCTTTTATCAACTGCCGTGGGGCGAACTGATAACCGGATCAGCGGGAAGCGAGGATGACCGGCGGCGTTTTCTCATCGTCAAGCCGCACCTGGACTATGATCAGATGCAGCCCGCCCAGGCGGCACTGGACATAATACACACCGGTGCCGAGAAACTCGCGCTGGACGGCGCCCATGGCGTGGAGGTGCGCATCACCGGTTCCGTGGCCCTGGACAACGAACAACTGCGCACCGTATCTCACGGCACCGAAGTCGCCACCGCCGTGTCCATTACCCTGGTGCTTCTGTTGCTGGTGATCGGACTGCGCTCAGGGCGCATGGTCTTTTTCAATCTGCTCACCCTGTTCATGGGCCTGAGCTGGACCGCCGCTTTTGCCCTGCTCGCCACCGCGCCGCTCAATCTGTTTTCCATCGCATTTGCGGTCCTGTTCATCGGCCTGGGCGTGGATTTCGGCATACAGGTCTCCATGCGCTACAGAGAAGAGCACGCCGCCGCGCGCTCCCATGATGAGGCGCTGCGGCGGACCGTGACAGGCATCGGCGGCGCTCTCAGTCTGGCGGCACTGTCGGCGGCCATCAGTTTTTTCTCGTTCGTGCCCACCAGTTTTGCCGGCGTGGTGGACCTGGGCATCATTTCCGGCACCAGTATGTTCATCGCGCTAGTGGCAAATCTCACCGTGCTGCCGGCGCTGCTGACGGTACGCCCCATCGCCGCACCGCCGGCGCCACCGCTGGATGCCGCGCAACGGCCGTTGACGTTTCTGCGTTACGCACGCACCATCACGGCCGCGGCGGTGATAATGACCGTGGTCGCCATCCCCTTCATCATGCGCAGTCACTTTGACTTCAATCCCATCAATCTGCAGAACCCGGAGTCGGAACCGGTCAAGACTTTCCAGTATCTGTTGAGTCACAGCAAGACCCCGCCCTACTCCATCGATGTCCTGGAGCCTTCCCTGCGCGACGCCGACGCCGTTGCCAAACGGCTCAACGGCCTCAAGGTGGTGGCCCACGCCATTACACTGTCCAGTTACGTCCCCGATGATCAGGACGACAAGCTGGACATCATCGGACAGATGGGGTTGCTGCTGCCGCCGGACACCATCGATCCGGCTGATGTCCCGGCGCCGAAGCCGGAAGCGATACGCGCGGCGCTGACGCACTTTCAGAATTCTCTTGCCGCTTTCGCCGCCGCCCACCCCGCCGACGCCCTGGCGCCCGCGGCCGAGGCGCTGTCTGGCGAGGTATCCCGCTACCTGGCGCGTTTCTCCAATGCACCGGACCGCCTCGGGGCGCTGCAGTCGCGTGTCATGGACGGGCTTTTCACTCAACTGGCAAACCTGCAGCTCGCCTTGCAAGCCGGGCCTGTGACCCTGCAGACCTTGCCTGACGACCTGCGTATCCGCTACCTCGCCTCAGACGGCGAGGCACGGGTGGAGGTGCTGCCGGCCGTGGACCTCAATGACAACCTCAACACGCGGCGTTTCACTGACGCGGTACGCTCGGTGACATCCAACGCCGCCGGCATACCAGTGTTGCTGGTGGAAGGCGGCGATGCGGTCATCAATGCCTTTACAGAAGCCAGCCTGATCTCCGGCGTACTGATCACGGTACTGCTGTTATTGGCATTAAAAAATATTCTCGACACCCTCACTGTGCTGGCACCGCTGGGTATCGCCGCCGTATGGTCGGTGGCCAGCATGGAAATGGCGGGAATCTCGCTGAACCTGGCCAATATCATCGTCGTGCCGCTGCTCATCGGCCTCGGCGTGGCCTACGGCATCTACTTGGTGGTGCGCTGGCGCGGCGGCATCCCGGTCACACACCTCATGCACAGCAGTACGTCCCGTGCGGTGTTGTTCAGCGCCCTCACCACCATGAGCTCGTTCGGCAGCCTGGCGCTGTCCGGAGACCCCGGCATGTCGATCCTGGGCAAATCCCTGAGCATCGCCCTTGCTTGCGTACTCCTCTCCATGTTGATTCTGCTCCCGGCGCTGCTCATGCTGCGCGCCCAACCGCCGGCCCCGACCGGGACACCTCCCTGAGCGACCGGGAGATACAGACAGCGCGGAAACGCGCCGGCTTACTGACGGCGGGCGCACCCCTCACGGGGCGTCACTAAGGGTTGTCTTCGTAGCCTACCTTGCGGTGGCTACCAGTCTCTCCCGATGTGGCGATTGTCGCCAGAAGGAC
>CAYXAX010000141.1:0-3288 GCA_964463055.1 uncultured Gammaproteobacteria bacterium
GTTGAGGCGCGCCAGGCCGTGGTCGGTGCCGATCCACAGGCGGCCTTTGGGGTCCATGTACAGCATGAAGATGTGATTGGCGGGTAGGCCGTCGGCAGTGGTGAAATTGCGCCAGTGCTTGCCGTCGAAGCGCGCCAGGCCCGCGCCCCAGGTGCCGGCCCATACGTAACCCTGACGGTCCACCTGCAAGGAGATCACGTAGTTGGGGTTGTAGGCCACGTTCATCTTGCTAAGGCCCTCCTGCTTCTCCAACTGCATGTGGTGTGAAGACACCGCCGCCGGGTCGCGGTTAAGCTTGATGGTGTCCTTGACCTGGTCATAATCGGCACCCAGGCCGTCTTTGTGCTTCCAGTGGGTCCACTTGCCATCCTTATAGCGCGCCAGGCCCATCTCGGTGGCGAACCACATGGCGCCGTCCTTGCCTTCCTCCACACCGTATACCCAGGGATTGGGCAGGCCGTGGTGGGTGTTCTCCACCGTGAAGATGTCCCAGGCCTTGGGGTCGTCGAAGCGCCCGCCCCTGACCCGGTTCACTCCCGACCAGGTGGCGATCCAGATATCACCGTTGCGAGCCTTCTGCACGTCGTATACGAACTGGTCCGCCAGGCCGTCGGGGATGTTGTAGTTGCGCCACTTGTCGGTCTTCAGGTCCATGATGGACAGGCCGCCGCCGTAGGTACCCAGCAGAAGCTTGCCGTCCACCTTGTTGAGATAGAAGACGCCGTTGGACAGGATGCCCGGCGTCTTGTTGTTGAATACCTTGTAGTCACTGGTGGTGGTGTCGAAACGGATGACGCCGCCCGAGGTCCCCACCCACACATCCTTGCCGTCGGCATAGATGCCCTTGATGTTGAGTCGGCCCACCTGATAACGCACAAAATCCGTATTCATCCCCTCCGGGACACCGCTGCCGGGGAACGCCGGGTGATTGGGCGGCAGTGTCGCACCGGGCTTGAGCGGACCGGCGCGCTCGGCAGCGGCCGTGGCAACGGCAGCGCCGGCCGGCGCGCCCTGTCCCACGCCTTGCTTGGTCCCCAGTTGATACGCCCCCGCGACCATGGCGGACACAACCACGATGAGCACGGCGATTAACTTGTAATTGATGGTCATCGGTCTAACTACACCTCGTGAAAAAAGTTGCTACTTCTTGTCCCCCAGGCGGACCACGGCACCCTGGGTGCCGAGCCAGACGTCCCCATTGGGGGCGGCCGCCACGGTAAACACGTTGTCGTCCAGCAGGCCGTCCTTGCGGGTGAACGTCTCCCAGTGCCGGCCGTCGTAGCGCGACAGGCCGGCATTAGTGCCGAACCAGAACACGCCTTTGTCGTCCCGGGTGACACTGTAAACGATGTTGCCGGCCAGGCCGTCCTCCTTGGTTAAATTGGTCCAGTGACGGCCGTCGAAGCGGCTCACACCGCCGCCCCAGGTGCCGGCCCACACCTCGTCATCGGGGGTGATGTACAGGCTGAATACGTAATTGGGATTGTATGTGGGCTTGCCCTGTTTCAGCACGCTGAGGTTGTGGCGGTCGCGGGTGCCCAGGCCGGTGTTGGTGCTGGCCGGCAGGCCCTCTTTGTTGGGCGCGCCGAGACCGTCGTCGTGGGTCCATGTGCGCCACTGCCTGCCGTCATACATGGTGATCCCACCCTCGGTGCCGAACCACACGCGGTCCCTGCTGTCCACCTTGACGGCGTAGACCCACTCGTTGACCAATTGATGGAGATAATTGGTCATCTTCCCGGTCTTGCGGTCCAGGCGCGTAGCGCCGTGCCAGGTGGCGATCCACAGGGTCCCATCCGACTGTTCGTCGAAATTGTACACCCAGTAATCCGCCAGTCCGTGCATGGGGAAGTAGGTCCTCCACTTGCCGTTGCGGTACACCGAGGCGCCGCCGCCGTTGGTACCGAACCACTGGGCGCCCTGGTGATCGGTGTAGGTGGTGAACACGTATTCGTTGGCCAGGCCGTCATCGCGGGTGAAGGTGTGACGCACGTTGCGCGTCTTCAGGTCCACTTCCTCCACGCCCACCGAGGTGGCCACCCACAGTGTATTGGTACGCTTATCGATCTCCAGGGAGCGCACATAAACCCCCTTGCCCACATCGAACACCTCCACCACGGGGTGGTCGGCGCTGCCGGATGAAGCGTCAGCCGCGCCGGCGGCGCTCCAGGCCGGCGGCGTGACGATAAAAAATACGGCGGCCGCGGCCACTGCCGGCAAAGCCGGACGCTGGGGCATCAGTGCAGCGTCCTGAGGTAGGCGATGACATCATTGATCTGATCCCGGGTCAGGACACCGGCAAAGCCGGGCATGACGTTCTTGCCGCGCTGTATGGTCTCGGACAGGACGGTGTCCGGCTTGAACAGGACCTGTGTGCGTCTGAAATCCGGCACGCCGGGCATCTGGCCGTCACCGTTGGTGCCGTGGCAATCCACGCAGTGCTGATTGTAAAGCTTTGCGCCCTTGGTCGGATCGGCGGCATACCCTGCCGTCACGGCGGTGAGCAATATCACCATACCGACAGCGGTTATCGCTTGTTTATAGATTTTCATACCAAACTCTCCCTCGTAGCCGCGCCACACGCCAGCCGTCTTAACCCATGCTTTGACCGGCGAACCCGCGTGAATCAAGCACATAAATATTAACAACCCTGGAGTCGGAAAAAAACTACGCGCCAAACATGCGTTTCAAATAGAAAGCCGCTTACCGGTAAGCGCTGCCCGCAACGCCTCAATCACCTGCGGATCATCCCACTTACGGTCACCGAACACCTGGGCCAGCAGCCGCCCGTCGGGCCCGATAATGAAGGTGTCCGGGAATCCGCGCACCCCGAACACGTCCTCAGCGATCCTGGCGCCCTTGTCGATGTAGCTGGTCAGGCTGATGCCCTTGTCCAGCAGATACTCATGCACGGGTACTGGATCCGTGTCCACCGACATGGCCACCACGGCGAACCGCGCCGGATCCAATATCTTGCTCAGGTGGTCCAGGCTGGGCAGCTCGCGGCGACACGGTCCGCACCACGTGGCCCACACATTAAAAATGACTAATTTACCCCGGTACGCGCCCATGGAGCGCGTGGTCCCGTCCAGGTGGGTCAGTGTGATATCGGGAAACGGCCGACCGGTGACCAGTTTCTTGGTGGCGGGTTGACTGCATCCGCCCACTCCGGCAGCCGCCAGGGCCAGTACACCGCACACCATGGCCACCAGCGGCACCCGCCGCTCGGCTCTCCGACTCACAGTGTCACTGCCAAACCCCACAGCGCCACCCCGCTCTTGCTCTTTG
>CAYXAX010000141.1:3388-6998 GCA_964463055.1 uncultured Gammaproteobacteria bacterium
ACTCGAAACCGGTTATTACGGGACCACTTTATCAATCACCACGTCCACGCCCGTGGCGCCCACGGAGACCACGGAACTCATGCCCTGAAGGTCACCGCTGTGGGCCGAGGCATCACCGCTCATGGACACCCGGGCAGCGACCACCGCGTGGCTGAAGCCGGACAACTTGGCCGACGGCATGATCGACTTGGAATCGTCCAGGGTAAACTGCATGGGCAGGTCCTTGACCTGCGTCTTGATGATGGCCAGCGGCATGGGCGGACCACCCGGCGGTGCGCGGGCGAAAATATACACCACGTCGCCGGGCTTGGCCTTGGCCTTCAAGTCCGGGGCCAGGCTCACCTGGCCGGTGATCACGGCATCGCCAGAGGACGCCGCCATGGCCGTCTGCGTGTTGTCCGGGGCGGCGGCCGACTGATCGCCGCCGCTGCTGCCCACCGACGAGATCAGTGAGCGCACCTCGGCGATGTTGCTCTCCATGGACTTGGCCGCGTCGGATCCCGGCGGCACCATGGCATAGAGCTTCTCCCAATACTTCAGCGCCGCCTGGTAATCATGACGCTCATAAGCCGCTGTACCGGCCAGCCACAAACCCTTCTGGTTGTTGGGGTCGAGCTTCAGGGCGCGGTCGATCAGCGCCATGGGGCGGCCGTCCAGGCTCTGATCCTTTCTGTCCATGGCCAGGGCGTCGGCGTAATCCACCAGCAGCTGCGGGTCGTTACCGTTCAGCTTCACGGCCTTTTCAAAGGCGTGGCGTGATTGGGGAAACATCTCCAGGGCCAGATAAGAGCGTCCGAGAATGGACCAGCCCTGCGCGTCATCGGGATTCTTCTGCAGGCGCTCATCCAACTGCTGTATCAGCGCCATGATCTGTTCACGGGATTCGCTGTGGGAGCCGCCTTTGATCGATGCGGAAGCCATCTGCTCACCCGGCGGCTTGAGGGCCTCGGGGGTACCCAGCATGAAATACAACACCAGCACCAGCGCCGGCACGCCGATGCCCACCATCACCGCCGACCAGCGCCCGGCGGATTTGCCGCCGGATGCCTTGGCGGACGCCGGGGTTTGCCCCGGTGCCCGGGGCACGTCATCCAGCAGGCGCCGCTCCAGCTCCTGGCGACCCACTTCGTACTGGTCCTGGGTAATGGTATCGCTGCGCAGGTCCGACTCCAGCTCGGCCATCTGGTCTTGATAGATGGCGACCGTCAGCCGGTCGCGGTCAACGAGTTCTGGGGCGTGTTCGGGGCGTCTCAACAGGGGGGGCAATATGAACAACAACGCCGCTGCGATCAACGCGACGGCAATAATCCAAAACACCATCATGCTTTATTTTCTCCACCCCTGTCGTTTAATAATGCCTTGACCTGCTGCTGCTGCGCCGCTGTCAACTCGCGCTCTGCCGGAGCCCGGCGGCGGCGCCGAATATAAATCAGCAGCGTGGCGGCGCCGATCATCACCAGGACGAACGGGCCGAACCACAGCATGAGCGTGTTGGGCTGCAATGGCGGATTAAAGAGAATAAAGTCACCGTAGCGCGCCACCAGAAAGTCGGTGATCTGTTTGTCGGTCATGTGCTTGTTGACCATCATGTTCTTGATCTCGCGGCGCATGTCGGCGGCGAAATCCGACGGCGAATCGAACAGCGATTCATTCTGACACACCAGGCAGCGCAGCTGCAGGGTCAGGTGGCGGAAGCGATCGGCCATGGCGGGGCTCATGTCGCTGACCAGGGCGCCCGCCGCGTCGTTCGGATTCGGGGCCGGGCTGTCCGCCCATGCGCCGTGCAACGCCGGCAGCACGGTAAAGACGATCACCCAAAGCCACTTCCTCATCCCTGCAGCTCCCGAACCATGGGGATGATCTTATTCTTGATGACGTCGACAGTCAGGGGACCGATCTGCTTGTAGCGGATGATGCCCTTCTTGTCGATGACGTAGGTCTCGGGCACGCCGTATACGCCGTAGTCGATGCCGACCTTGCCGTTCATGTCGGTAGCCACCTGCACGTAGGGATTGCCCCAGTTGTCGAGCCAGGCCTGGGCGTCCTTGCGGTTGTCTTTATAGTTGAGGCCGTAGATAGGCACGATATTGGCCTTGGACAGCGCCACCAGCAACGGGTGCTCCTCGCGGCACGACACGCACCACGACGCCCACACATTGAACAGCCACACTTTGCCGAGCATGTCATTGCGGGTGATCACGCGCTGCGGATCGGCCAGTGTCGACAGGCGGAACGTCGGGGCCGGCTTATTAATCAGCGGCGACGGCACCAGCCGCGGATCGCGTTCCAGCCCCACCCCGAGAAAGATTGCAATGACGACGAATACTGCCAGCGGCAGCAGATACTTCAACTTCAATGCTTGGACTCCATCGCCAGTGACGGTGCGCCCTTGGGCGCGTCCTGCGAGCTTGCCGCCGCTTCGCCGGCGGCGGGCTGTTGACGAATGGCGAAGCGGTAGCGCCGATCAGTGAGGGACAGCAGGCCGCCGAAGGCCATGATGAAACAGCCGAACCATATCCAGCGTACAAACGGTTTGTAATAGAGGCGCACTGACCAACCGCCGTTGCTCAACGGCTCGCCCAGGGAGGCGTAAATGTCGTGGAACAGACCGGGATAGATGGATGCATCGGTGGTGGGGTTGGACGACTCTTCATAGATACGCTTTTCGGGATGCAGGATGGTCACCTCGTCACCGTTCTTGTCGCTGACGTGTATGAAGCCCTTCCTGGCGCTGTAGTTGGGGCCTTTTGTATCCACCACGCCGTCGAAGCGGAAGGTATACCCCATGACCACGGCGGTGTCCCCCACCGCCATGCTCTTGTCCTCTTCCACTTCATAGCTCTTGACCATGGTCACGCCGATGATGAATACCGCCACGCCCAGGTGAGCCACCTGCATGGCGTAATAGCTGCGCGGCAGGCGCGCCAGCTCGCGCCACGGCGCGTCGGGGTTTCTCTTGATCTTGGACCACAGGTTGTAAAAGATGGTGGTGATCAGCCAGAAGGCCAGCAGCAGGCCGAGGCTGGTCAACGGCGACCAGCGCCCCATGATGAAGGGCACGATCAACGCCGTCACCACGCTGATGACGAATGCCCAGCGCAGGCGTACCGCCATATCCGGCAGACTGGCCTTTTTCCATCGTGCGATGGGACCCAGCCCCATGAGGAACACCAAGGGCGCCATAAGGATGGCGAACACGAAATCGAAGTACGGCGGACCCACCGACAGTTTGCCCAGCCCCATGGCGTCCAGCACCAGGGGGTACAACGTCCCCAGCAGCACCGAACCGGCGGCCACCACGAACAGCACGTTGTTGCACAGCAGCAGAGTCTCCTTGGACACCAGTTGAAAGCGCCCCCCCAGTCCCACGTTGGGTGCGCGGATGGCATACAGGATCAGCGAACTGCCCACCACCACCACCAGGAAGACGAGGATGAACAGACCGCGGCGCGGGTCGGTGGCAAAGGCGTGCACCGAGGTCAGCACGCCGGAGCGCACCAGGAAGGTACCGAGCAGGCTCAGGGAAAAGGCGAAGATGGCCAACAGCACCGTCCAACTCTTGAAGCTGCCGCGTTTTTCAGTCACCGCCAGGGAATGCAGCAGCGCGGTG
>CAYXAX010000142.1:0-6930 GCA_964463055.1 uncultured Gammaproteobacteria bacterium
TCGGGGATCAGATCGGAGGGCTTGGACAGGTGAAAGGCCCCTGACGAAATGAACAGGATGTGATCGGTCTTGATCATGCCGAACTTGGTGGAGACGGAACATCCCTCCACCAGTGGCAGCAGGTCCCGCTGCACGCCCTCGCGGGACACGTCCGGGCCGCTGTGTTCGGCGCGTCGGGTGATCTTGTCCATCTCATCCAGAAACACGATGCCGTTCTGCTCCACATTGCCGACGGCGCGGGCCTTGATGTCATCGTCATTGATGAGCTTGGCGGCCTCTTCATCGCACAGCAGTTTGTAGGCCTCCCTGATTTGCAGGTGTCGGGTCTGGGTGCGGTTGCTGGACATGTTCTGGAACAGGCCCTGAAGCTGGCTGGTCATGTCCTCCATGCCGGGCGGGGCCATGATCTCGATACCCATGGGCGCGATGCTGAGTTCAACCTCGACCTCCCGGTCGTCCAGTTCCCCCCTGCGCAGTTTCTGGCGCAGCACCTCGCGTGTGTGGGGACTTTCCGTGTGTTTCGGGGCTTCCGTGTCGTTCCACCCCCGCGCCGGTCGCAGCAGCAGGTCCAGTATGCGGTTTTCGGCGGCCTCTTCGGCCTTGTTGCGGACTTTCTTGAGTTCGTCCTCGCGGGTCATCTTCACCGAGATGTCTGCCAGGTCGCGGATGATGGACTCCACGTCGCGTCCCACGTAGCCGACCTCGGTGAACTTCGTGGCCTCCACCTTGATGAACGGGGCGTTGGCCAGCTTGGCCAGGCGCCGCGCGATCTCCGTCTTGCCCACGCCGGTGGGGCCGATCATGAGGATATTCTTGGGGGTGATTTCATTGCGCAGTTCCTCGGCCACCTGGGAGCGACGCCAGCGGTTGCGCAGGGCGATGGCAACGGCGCGTTTCGCCGCCGTCTGGCCGACGATGTGCTTGTCCAGTTCTTCGACGATTTCTCTGGGGGTCATGGTCATGGCGGTCAGCGGCTCGCGGCGTTTTCCAACGCCTCAAGGGTGAGGTGATGGTTGGTATACAGGCAGATATCGGCGGCGATGTTGAGGGCTTTTTCAACGATTTCCCGGGCTGCCAGATCGGTGTTTTCCATGAGGGCGAGGGCGGCGGCGGCGGCATAACTCCCGCCGGACCCGATGGCAGCCAGATTGTTTTCCGGCTCGATGACGTCGCCGCTGCCTGAGATGACCAGGGAGGTGGCGGTATCGGCCACGATCAGCAACGCCTCCAGGCGGCGCAGTACCCGGTCGGTGCGCCAGTCCTTGGTCAGTTCAACGGCGGCGCGCACCAGATTACCGGAGTGCTTTTCCAGTTTGCCCTCGAAGCGCTCGAACAGAGTGAAGGCATCGGCTGTACCGCCGGCGAAGCCGGCGATGATGCGCTCGCCGTAGAGGCGGCGGACCTTACGCGCGTTGTGTTTCATGACGGTGTTGCCCATGGTCACTTGGCCGTCGCCGCCGATGACGACCTGATCGCCGCGGCGGACGCAGAGAATGGTTGTGCCATGTAAGTTTGCCAAGGAGGACTCCCGGATTAGATTGTGGAAACGGGGATGAGGGCCAATTGTACACCAACGCCGCGGGCAACTAAAAAACACCTGTTGGCAGACCGGTTCTACGGACGGTTGAGTGACTAGCTGCGCTTCTTGCGTGCCCGGGGGTGGCTCTGGTCGTATATCTTGGCCAGGTGCTGGAAGTCCAGGTGGGTGTATATCTGTGTGGTGGTGATATTGCTGTGGCCGAGTAACTCCTGTACCGCCCGCAGATTGCCCGATGACTGCAGCAGGTGGCTGGCGAAGGAGTGACGCAGCATATGGGGGTGGACAGGGAAGTCGAACCCCTGCAGGCGCGCCCGCTGGCGCAGCCGCAGTTGTACCGCCCGTGGCGTCAGGCGCCGGCCGCGGTTGCCCACGAACAGCGCGGTTTCACCGGCGACGGCGAGGCTGTCGCGCACGGACAGCCACGCCCGCACGGCGGTAACTGCATGGCGGCCGACGGGCACGATGCGGATTTTTCCGCCCTTGCCGTTGACACGCACGGTGGTATCGCCCAGGTTCAGGTCGTGGAGGTTCAGTCCCACCGCCTCGGCCAGTCGCAGGCCGGAAGAGTAGACCAGTTCGATCAGCGCCCGGTCACGGCTGGCGAGCGGGTCAGCGGCGTTGAACTCCGCCAGGCGTCCCGCCTGTTCCACATCCAGGGTCTTGGGCAGGCGGCGCGGCGTCTTCGGCGCGTGGATACCGAGGGCGGGATTGTGGACGGCGCATTGTTCGCGGATAAGGTAACGGAAAAATGTGCGCAGTGCCGACAGCATGCGCTGAAGGGTGCGGCCGTCCTGGCCGCGGCGATGGAAATACGCCACTGCGGCGCGGACGTGGTGGGCGTTCAGCTGCGCCCAGGCATCAATGTGGTGGGCGGCGCAATACTGCATGACCTTTGCCAGGTCGCGCCGGTAACTGGCAATGGTCAGCGAGGCGAGACGACGCTCATCGGCAAGGTTGGCGAGAAACCGCTCCGTCCATTGACTCAGTCCGATGTCCATGGCGCCGGGTTACACGATATGCGGCCGGAGTATGGTGGAGACGATATCCGCCAGTTGATTCAAAAACACCGTGCCCATGCCGGATTGAAAGCGATGGGTGTCGTGGCTGCCGATACCGATGATGCCAAGGACGGCCTGTTGTTGCGGTGTGTCCGCGGCCTTGAGGGGAATGAGCGCCACTGAATTGATCTGCGCGGCGCCGTCGTCAAACAGGTAATCCATCTGGCGATGTGTCAGGCGGCCGCACACAGGGCCGTTGGATTCAAGTATCTGGTCGAAGTTATGCAGGTCGGTGAGGGTGATGTGGCGGACGGTCAGGCCCGCCTCGAGAGGCGCGCTGGGCGCGATCCTTCCGGCACTGGAGACCAGGCACACGGTGACGGCGTCGGCGTCGAAATCCTTTTGCAGCCTTTCATACAGGCCGGTGAGGAGGTCATCGAGTGTCTCGGCCTGCAGAAGCGACAACGTCATATGGTGTATGCGTTCGCTGAGTACTTCGTTATTCCGTGCGTTTCGAACCAGGCTTTGCAGCTGCTTGCGCAGACGCTGGTTTTGCTCGCGCAGCTGCGAGACCTGGCGCTCGATCAGCGAGATCGCCTTGCCGCTTGGATGCGGCAGCACCAGTTCGGACAATAGCTCCGGCTGATCGGCAAAAAAGTCCGGATGGCCGCGCAGGTATTCCGCCACAGCCTGTTCATCAAGCAGTGGTTGACTGAGGTTGTGCGTTGGTTGAGTGCTCATAGTGTTACCCTCCCTTCGAAGACATAATCCGCCGCGCCGGTCAGCCAGACGGGCTGGCGGTCTCCTCCCCATTGAATATTAAGTTCCCCACCGGGCAATTCTACAATAACCCGCTCGTTTAGCAGCCCCAGACGGCGACCTGCCACCACCGCCGCGCAGGCGCCGGTACCGCAGGCCAGGGTCTCGCCCGCGCCCCGTTCAAATACCCGCAGCTTGATGCGCCCCGGATCCACGATCTGCATAAAGCCCACGTTGGCACCGTTGGGAAACCGCGGGTGATGGCACAGCCTGTCGCCGACATCCGTCACCGGCGCGGTGGCTGTGTCCTGGGTGAGCACCACGGCGTGGGGGTTGCCCATGGACAGGACACTGGCCTCGATGGGGCCGCTGCCGTCGATGTCGATAGTGTAGGTCAGGGCCGGTGCCGCGGCCTCGAAGGGCACCACGGCGGGATCGAAGCGCGGCGCCCCCATATCCACGGTGACCCGCCCATCGCCTTGAATGCGCGGTGTGATGATGCCGCCGAGGGTCTGCACCTGTATCTCGTCTTTATCGGTGAGCCTGCGGTCTCGTACGAAGCGAGCGAAACAGCGTGCGCCATTGCCGCATTGCTCCACTTCCCCGCCGTCGGCATTGAAGATGCGATAACGGAAATCGACACCGGGAAGGGTCGGCTTTTCGATAATGAGCAGCTGGTCGCAGCCGATGCCGAAGTGGCGGTCGGCGAGACGGCGGACCTGTTCGGGTGTCAGTGAAACCGGCTGGGAAATGGCGTCGATAACGATGAAGTCGTTGCCTGTCCCATGCATCTTAGTGAAGTCCAGTTGCATCAGCCCACGGGATTCCCGCAAGTGAACGCCTGGCCATGCTGCCGCCTCCGCCTGGACGTCCGGTTAATCGACACCCGGCCAAGTTTACCATGGGTTGTGGGGAGTGACACCGCCCGCTCGTCAGGCGTGCAACGCACAAGCGAGGCGTTGGATCAGCCCTGCAACTGCCTGAGGGGATGTATGACCCGCGTGACGGGTTCCGGCTGCAGGGTGGCGTGGGTGATGTCGAAGCGCTCCTGCAGGAGCTTGTGCAGATCGGTGAGCAGGCGCTCCCATCGGTTGATGTCATCGACGATGACATGAGCTGTGAGCATGACGGTCCCCGAAGAAAGCATCCAGATGTGCAGGTCGTGGACCGAGTGAACGCCGTTAATGCCGGCCATGGCGCGGCCGACTTCATTCAAATCCACATCGGGCGGTACACCTTCCATGATGACGTGCAGTGCGTCGCCCATGAGCTTGACACTGGATAACAGTATGATCACGCAGATGAGAAGGGACAGCAACGGGTCGATGGGTGTCCAGCCGGTGAGGTAAATCACAGCGCCGGCCACCAGTGCCGCGATGGAGCCCAGCACGTCGCCCATCACATGCAGCAGCGCGGCGCGGGTGTTCAATGTCCGCTCGCCACGGCTGAGGATGAAGGCCACCAGCAGATTGATGGCCAGCCCAACCGCGGCGACAGCTATGACAAGGCCGCCGGAGACCGGCTGGGGTGAGTGCAGGCGTTCGATGGCCGTGACCACGATGGTTGCCACGATGACGAACATCAGAAGGCCGTTGATCATGGCGGCGATGACCTCAGCACGGCCCAGGCCGAAGGTGTGTCGGGGGGAGGGCGGGCGCTTGGCGATCCAGTTGGCCAGCAGGGCCAGGCCCAGCGCGGTGGCGTCGGTGATCATATGGCCGGCATCGCCCAGTAATGTCAGTGAACCGCCCAGCCAGCCGCTGACGGCCTCCACCCCGGCGAACAGCATGGTGAGTACCAGTGCACCGATCAGGGATTTGCCGCCATGGCCATGGTGGTGATGATGGTGATCGGTGTGGGAGTGTGCGGCCATGGTTGATGATGGTGACAGTCGGTTTCAGATAGCGATGAGTAGGGTGACTCGACTGAGCCGTCTCGGTCCGGCCAAGCTATGTTATAAACCCGCGCCGCCTGCTATCAAGCCGCGCGGGGTTATCAGCCGATGGTAATGCCGCGCCCGGCTCAGAAATAGAGCTTGGTGGGCGACTGCTTGTAGCGTTCGATGCTGGCGAGGATTTCCTTGCGCGCGTCCTCGGGGCCGGTCCAGCCCTCGATCTTGACCCATTTGTTGGGCTCCAGATCCTTGTAATGCTGGAAAAAGTGGGCGATCTGCGCGAGCAGCACCGCGGGCAGGTCCTCAGTAGTTTTGACGGTGTTGTACTCCGCGGTCAGCCCCTTGCCTGGCACGGCGAGGACCTTCACATCGTTGCCCGCTTCGTCCGCCATTTTGAGCATGCCCACGGGGCGGCAGCGAATCACCGAGCCGCTGATCAGGGGTACGGGGGTGATGACCAGTATATCCACGGGATCGCCGTCTTCTGATAGGGTGTGGGGGACATAGCCGTAGTTGCAGGGGTAATACATGGCGGTGGACATGAAGCGGTCCACCATCATGGCGCCGGTCTCTTTGTCCACCTCGTACTTTACCGGATCACTGCGGGAGGGTATTTCGATGATGACGTTGACCTCATCGGGCACGCGATCGCCGGTGGTTACTCTGTCCAGATTCATTACCTCACCTCATGGAAAACGCAACATTATATTAAAGACGATGCTCCGGTGGCTAATGTTTCATGGTTTGGGCGGTGCTTGCATCGCTGCCAATGTGTGACACGCGTGACGCCGGGCTGGGATGGTGTCTTTGTGTCCCTCGATGGGGTAGTATTTTCGCTTTGTCCTGTTTTCAGGACATGTAGCCAGCGCCGCTGCGGCTGTGTTTTAGGCACGTTTCAGCGTGTGTCATTGCCGGATTTCCGTTGCCAGTCAGTTAGGGGGAACCTATGAGTATTTCCAGTCTGATCCCGCCCCTTTTGGGTGCCGCAGGCCTGTATGTGGCGTACTACATCTATCTGCAGGTCAAGCAGTACCCGGCGGGGGAGGGAAAAGTCGCTGAAATCGCCGAGGCCATCCATCGCGGCGCACTGGTATTTATTCGGCGTGAATACACGACTTTGGTGGTATTTGTCGTGATCGTGGCTGCATTGTTATGGATTTTTCTTAATTTTGGCACGATGTTCTCATTTGTCGTCGGGGCACTTGCATCGGCCGCGGCGGGATACATCGGGATGTATACCGCCACCCAGGCCAACGTGCGCACCACCGTGGCGGCCCACGAGCGTAGCGCCGGGGAGGCATTGACGGTGGCGTTTTTCGGCGGCTCCATCATGGGCCTCACGGTGGCCTCCATGGGCCTGCTGGGGTTGGGTTTTGTCTACCTGCTGTTCGGCGGCGACCCGGTGACGGCCCAGAAGATTCACGGATTCGGTATGGGGGCCTCCAGCGTGGCGCTGTTTTCCCGTGTCGGCGGGGGCATATTTACCAAGAGCGCCGATGTGGGCTCGGACCTGGTGGGCAAACTGGAGGCGGGTATTCCCGAGGATGACCCGCGTAACCCTGGCGTGATCGCCGATAACGTGGGAGACAATGTGGGCGACGTGGCCGGCATGGGGTCCGATATTTTCGAATCTTATTGCGGCGCCATGATCGCCACCATCGCCATGGCCTCCACCATGGGGGACACCATGCTGGCGCAAATGGGATCGGCCCGCCAGGAGCTCATGTTCCTGCCCTTGG
>CAYXAX010000143.1:0-6873 GCA_964463055.1 uncultured Gammaproteobacteria bacterium
TTTGGCCTGGTACATGGAGATGTCCGCGCAGCGCATGAGGGCCTCTTCGTCGAGGCCGTGGCGCGGGTAAACGCTCAGGCCGACGCTGCCACCGATCTCGAGTTTGAGATCGTTGATGGTAAAGAAATCACGCAGCTGCTGGATGACCTTCTTGGCGATTTGTATGCCCCCTTGGACATCGGAGCCGAGAAGCAGCAAGGCGAATTCATCACCTCCCAGGCGGGCGGCGGTGTCAGACTCGCGTATGACCCCTTTCAGGCGTGCGGCGACATCCTTTATGAGCAGGTCACCTGTTTGGTGTCCATGGGTGTCGTTGATCTCTTTGAAATGATCGAGATCGATCAGTAATAGGCAGAATGACTGGCCTGTGCGACGCGATGTGGTAATCGCCTGATGGAGGCGATCATAGAAATGGGCGCGGTTGGACAGACCTGTGAGGGAGTCGTGCATGGCCTGGTACTCGAGCGCCTCGGCCAGGCCCACCAGCGTATGTCGCATGTGCTCAAGATCGCGTGCCAGATCATCCACCTCCGCCACGTTGCTTTTTACATTGAGAGAGTGGTCAAAGTGCCCCGATGCAATCAGCCTGGAGGCCTCGCGCACCCTGACCAATGAACGGGTGACCTGAGTGGTGATCAGGCCGATCAGGATCATGGTCAGGCTGAAGTACCCGAGGCCAAGATAAAAGCCGCGCCGATACACCAAGGCGATCTGGTCGAGGGTGGGTTGTTCGTCGAAGCCGATATGCAGTTCCATGTTTCGATGGTTTTTACCCGTCATCGGCAGGGCGATATAGTAAACCTTGTCGTTGTTCTGACCAAAAAAGAAATCCTCGTGAAACGGCTTTGGCTCGTTGAGATTGGGGCTTCCGAGGATCACGATGCCCTTGTCATCGACGATGCGTCCCGATGTCACCTGGCCGGATAGGACAAGGTCATCGAGAAACGATTGCGCACTGGAAGTATTGAGGGCCTCGGTGACTGCCTTGGAGAGCATGTAGGCCTGCGTCCTGACATTGTCGACAAACTGGGCTTCGTAGCCGAGTTTCACGATATAAAGAACCGTCCCGAACAGCAGCGGTAGCAGAACCGCGTGCACGGCAAGCATGCCCAGCACCATTCGGCCGCTGAAGCTCTTGAGATAATGCTGTATCAGCTGGAAGAACCTGACCATAACACTTGTACTATTTTGACCCCGAGAGACTTGGCGGTGCTCTCCCACATGTAGGTGAGTGCGCCGGGTTGTTCCCGCAGCGCCTTGGCCAGAGCGGTCTGATCAGAGACGATCTGCGGCATGGGCCAGCCGGCACGAAATGCCTGCTCAACCAGTCGTTGCTGATAGTGTTTCCATGATACGAACATCACCTTCTGCAGGAACACCTCCCTGAGAAGGGGGTCGGTTTCGTTAAGCACGGGCTTCAATCTTACGTTGTTTTTGACCTCAGGGGCACCCATAAATGTCGATCTGACCTCCTCAGGGCTCAAAGCCGGTATATCCGAGTTTTGGCCGGCCACCAGCACCAGGGTTTGAACCTCCTGGCCCAAAGAGGCGGGAGAGCCAACCACCAGCAGCAGGGCGAGAATGGCGATTGTGCTGAATCGGCCCATCATGGGAACATCGCGCTCCATTGCAGCATGAACTGGTTGTAGTGATGGGTGTTCATGCCCTCGATCCGCGAGACTTCCAGCGTGATGCCCTGATGAGTGGTCACGTCGAAGCGGAGTCCGCTGACGATCTTGCTGTTCGCTATGCCGTTGGGGAACAGACTGATGTATGGATCATCCTTGGTGTTTATGCTTCCCTCATAGCGTACATAGGGACGCCATCTCGGGAGTAGCTGGTATTCGAGGTGAAAATAGCCGCTGTAAAATGTGTGAGCCTTATCCGCACCTGCAGAGAAGCTGACATTGCTGTGTACCGCGAATATGCTGCTGATAGTGCGCAGCTGGCCCACGGACCAACTGACAAAGGCGCCGGCCTGTGTCTGGTGGACGTGGTCGATGTCGGCCCTCCTGCCGGGCAGCTCCATGTTGCTGGCAAACACGCCCATCTCATTGGTGGAGAAGACATCGGGCATGTATGAAGCCATGAATTCGGCCGCCATGCGCCCTTTGACTGTTTTGGGGTTCAGTGCGGTAATCGGCTCCAGTTGAGTGGGCGTCATCGATGGCGCTGCGCCGATCCCGAATTCCAGTTGCCACTCTTTATTGCCCCTGGTGATCGTGTGATCAGCGAGCAGGCCCCAGATATGGGTGGCAAGAACACCGCCATCGTCTTCATACTCCATGATGCTGGGGCGGCTGATAGAGGTCTGCAGGTATGGGGAGTGGTGATATACCATGTCCCAGTAGGCTGTCGGTGTGTGATAGCGCCCCACCCACAAGAGCGTGTTATCAGTCACCCATCGCCCGAATTGAAGCCTTTCCAGATCAGCTTCGGTGTCGTCAACCAATACCTCACCGAGAACCCGCCAGTCATTATGGGAAATCAAGCCGAACAGGTCGGCGCCGCGTCCCAATGACTCTTTATCCTCAGGGTTGTTGGCGGACGCTCCGGTAAGTCGGGAATAGGTGGCAAAGGGGAAAATCTTGCCTTCTATACCCGCCATGACCGGGGTATCAGCGAGTATGCCACCCACGAGAAACAGTGCCACGCTGAAGACGCGCGCAATGAATCGAATGCCCAGCTCTTGCCGGGTGGCGCTATGAAGGGCGATGTGGGTGAATTTTACGGCTGTTCCGATATGACCGGGGGTTGCGATTTCAGCGCTATGTTTCTTCATCTAAGCTTCCTGCATAGAGACAAAACGTCGTCATATGACCTGTTAATGGGCGTGCCCGGTGTATTTCAAATCGATGATGTATACATTTGATATATCGGCCGTTATATGGTCGATGTGAGGCGTGATTGCGCCCGGATCGGGCAGTTGCCGCCTGGTCGCGGGTGGGCATGGAATGCGTCTATCATGTGGATTATCGTGCCACGATGGTATATTAGTATCTTTGAATAATCGTAATTTGCATGGCAACCAGAATTCCGCAGTCATTGAAGTTGCGCCCTGGTGTGTAAGTGTGTATCGGTGAACGTAATCACTTCGTCAGCCGTTATGTATCCTTACCATGTATAGCTAACCATTCAGCACCCTGAGGAAAACGGCCTGTATCAGGGCCAGTTGGTAAATGAGTTAAAAATACAGCAATATACATCGATTGCCTATAAATATAATAGAATCAGTCAGATTTCCGTCACAACGCCATGCTAAGCAATTCCATTTTATCTGTGCGGGAAATGCCATTTGCGCTGATTGTCCTTGGATCCGCAGTGCTTCCTCATGAGTGATCACACCGGCAAGGACTCTCAGGATCGATGGCAAGAGGGGACCGATGCCTCGCTGGCAAAGCTGTGCATGCCGCGTCTGGCGAAGGGGGTAGTCAGAGCACGCCTTTTCGACTTGCTGGACGCAGCCCGGCAAAAGGCGGCTATATGGGTCGTTGCCCCCGGCGGTGCCGGCAAGACGACACTCACGGCGACGTACATCATCGCTCGCCAACTCCCTCACATGTGGTATCAGGTGGATAAGAATGATGCGGATCCTGCAACATTCTTTTATTACCTGGGATTGGCTGCAAAGGCATTCGCTGCGGGCAAAGACAGTGTTTTCCCGCTGCTGACGCCGGAGTACCTGCCGGATATCATGGGGTTTGCGCGCCGTTACTTTAGAAATCTCTACTCTCACCTGCCGCGCGGTTCCTTACTGGTGTTGGACAATCACCAGGATCTTGCAGACGCAGACGTCTTCAATGGCATCCTGCGCAGTGCCATTGACGAAGTCCCGGCTGAGAGCACTCTCATAATTATCAGCCGTACCAACCCGCCTCCTGAACTCGCGCGCCACCAGGTTGGCGGTATGCTGGAAATCGTCTCGTGGGATGCCATTCGCTTGACCATGGAGGAGACGGCGGCAATTGCTTCGAGTGCCGGTGAGTTGGACGAGACGGTTATCAGGTCACTGCACGAGCGATGTGAGGGCTGGGCCGCCGGGCTTACCCTGCTTCTTGAGCAGATCAAAACAAACGGTCTTGAGGACAAAGGTGTCCACCGGGGGGACCTGGGTACTATCTTTGACTTTTTCGCCAGTGAGTACTTCGATCACTTGCCTGGGACAACGCGTGATTTTCTGCTAAAAACGGCTTTTCTTCAGCACATTACGCCGGTTCTTGCCGAAGAAATAACCGCCAATCGCGACGGCGATAAGATTCTCGCCGACTTTCACCGCCGACATTTTTTTACAAACCGGTGGGACGCGCCCGAGGTTACCTATCAATATCATGCATTATTTCGCGAGTTCCTGCTGGCCAGGGCGGAGCAAACCTATAGCCGCTCACAGTATCTCAAGCTGAGCCAGGAAATCAGCCAGATCCTCGGCAAGTACGGGTTGCACGAAGATGCCGTGGCCCTGTGTCTGCATGCGCGTCACTGGGAGATGGCATCTTCCATAATATTGGCGCAGGCACCGGTATTGCTGGCCCAGGGGCGCGCCCAAATCATAGCGGGTTGGATACAACAGCTTCCGGAAGAAAACGTCGAATCCAACCTGTGGTTGCTGTATTGGCGCGGCGTCAGTCTGCAGTTTTCAGACCCATTGAATGCCAAGGAGATTCTGGAAAGCGCATATGGGAGGTTTGCCGATAAGCGTGGCATCACCGGCCAATTGATGACGGCCTCCGCGATCATTGACATTGTATACATCATGAGAGGGAGTTTGCTCGCCGCGACCCATTGGGTGGAGGTACTGCAGGATCAACTCATGGAAAACCCGGAGTTTCCGTCGCCGGCGATGGAGGCACGTGTGCTTTCCAGTTTGACGTCCATGTTGGAGTTGATGTGTCCCTCCGATCCGAGACTGCCCCACTATGTGGAACGACTCGGGTATCTCCTTGAGTATGATCTGGATGTCAATGATAAGGTCTTGATCGCCGGGCGCTTGATAATTTATCACGCTGTGATAAGCGGTAATGTTGATGAATGCACCCATATTCTTCGTTACGTAAGACCGCTGTTAAAGTCTCCTCAGCTGACAACCGCCATCCGTTTCAACTGGATGATGATGTCTGTGCTGCCATTCTTGATGGCTGACTGCAGGAGCGAGGTCGCGCGTGAAAGCGTCGACATGCTGCTCGGCATGGTGAAAGACGGCAGCATGAGAGAACAGCTCGAATCCAACAACTTGGCCATTCTGGAGTTCATTACCAGTTATTATGCGGTGCTTTTATTTTTGCATCTTGATAGTACCGTTGCCGCCAAATCATTGCTTGACCGCATGGAGACATTGATAAGCTCGCCCCAGTCCATCGATATGGCGGTTTTTACAATGACCAAATCCCTGTGCGCCCTTGTGCAGGGAGATTTTCACGCCGCACGTAAATATGGGGAGACCTCGCTGGAGGTGCATTCAAGTGTCGGGGCGATGATTACACAGTTGGAAGTCAGCTGTATTGTTGCCATCGAACGCTGCGAAAGCGACAGGCCGGAAGAGGCGCTTGGCTGCCTGGCGCTGCCCAAAGAGAAGGGGCTGGGTAATAGCCCGCGTATGCGCTACCAGGTGTTGTTGATCGAATCTTATGCCCATTTGCTGCAGGGTGATATGGAGCAGTGCCATGCGCGTCTGCGTGATGCCGTCGCGGTTGGGCGGGATCACCACTACTGGGGCAGCGCATTCTGGTTGACGAGGATACTCCCGCGGCTTTGTTCTGAAGCCCTGCGCTGCAAAATTGAAGTCGACTATATCCGCCGTTTGATCAGCATGCGCGGCCTGCTTCCCGAAGACTCCTCCGTCGAGGATTGGCCTTGGCCGGTACGGATCTATACGCTGGGTCAGTTTAAGCTGGTAATTGACGACGAGCCTTTCGATGTGCAGACAAAAGCCCAAAACAAACCGCTCAGCCTCCTTGAGGTGCTGATCGGCCTCGGCGGAACATCGGTGAAGCGGGAGCGGATCGCAGATGTATTGTGGCCTGACTCAGAGGCGGACGCCGCACTCTTCACATTTACCACCACGCTTGCGCGTTTGCGCAAGATAATCGGTGAAAACGCGATCTCGGTGAAGAACGGGCGTGTCAGCTTGAATGAGCGTGTTTGTTGGGTGGACGTCCGCGCTTTAGAACGCCATTTTGACGAGGCCGATAACGCCGATCTGGAACGAGTCGCTGGTGGTGATCTGGTGAATAAGATTATGGCGCTCTATCGCGGACCGTTTCTGCATGATGAAGAAGGTCAATGGGCCAAGCGGGTGAGGAATCAGTTGCGCTCCAAGTTCTCCCGGCTTGTGGCGCACTATTGCCGGTCTCTGCATGAGGCTGGTCATGCGGAACGCGCGGTAGGCGTACTGCGTCGTGCTTTGGAGATTGACCCGGATTGCGAGGAGTATTTTCAGGGGCTCGTATCTGACGATACATTTTCGGGATAGTCATTACACCAGCGTATAGCTTACCGTTCGTGTATTCCTATGCGTTTTTGGCGCAGGCGCGCTTGGATCGAATTACACGACTCCTATCGCCCGCTGATTGGCGCTTTCCCCCTCGCATACGCGACGCTCTCACATCAGCGTAAAATCTGCGCCTTTGACTGAAATCTGCTTTACTTCTATAAGCGCTCCGGCTGGTCTTGGCATTCAAACCGCATCGAGGCGAACCTGAGAGGGGCGTTCCGGGCGCAAAAATACACCGGTGTACGCCCACATTTCCGGTGCACTTTAAAAAGGCTTATTAAAACAATATGTTGAGTTGTTCAGCCGGGTCTGATATGGTTGGCCGAACGAATGGTGCCGAGGAGAGGACTTGAACCTCCACGGGGTTACCCCCACTAACACCTGAA
>CAYXAX010000144.1:0-6834 GCA_964463055.1 uncultured Gammaproteobacteria bacterium
CGCTCGCCCAAGGCAATCACACCGCCCCGGCCGTCACCGAACACCTGCACCTCGATGTGGCGCGCCTGGGTGACGAGCTTTTCCAGGAACACCCCGTCGTCGGCGAAGTTGTTCTCGCCGAGGCGCTTGACGGACTCGAACGCGCCGGCCAGCGCATGGGCGTCGTTGCAGCGCTGCATGCCGATGCCGCCGCCGCCGGCGGTGCTCTTGAGCATCACCGGGTAACCGATGTCCGCGGCGGCGCGCAGGGCCGCGTCGACATTGTCCAGCAGGCCGCTGCCGGGCAGCAGCGGCACGTGATTCTCCTCGGCCAGGCGCCGCGCGGTGTGCTTGAGGCCGAAGGCGCGCATCTGTGCCGGCGTCGGACCGAGAAAGGCGATGCCACGGGCGGCGCAGCGCTCGGCGAATGCAGCGTTCTCGCTGAGAAAGCCGTAGCCGGGGTGCACGGCGTCGATGCCGTGGGCGTCCATCACCGCGAACAGCTTGTCCTGGTTCAGATAGGTGGCCGCCGCGTTGCCCGCGCCCAGGGAATAGGCCTCGTCGGCGGTGCGCACATGCAGGGAATCGGCGTCGGCCTCGGCGTAGACGGCGGCGGCGGTCACCTCCATGGCGTTGAGGGTGCGGATAATGCGCACGGCGATGGCGCCGCGGTTGGCGATCAATACCTTGTTGAACACGGCGGCGTCCCTGCGGTTGCGTTCACCCTACGCATCCCATACCAGCACCTCGATGGGCGTCGGATTGTAGGCGTTGCACGGGTTGTTCAACTGCGGGCAGTTGGATATCAACACGATGACATCCATGGCGGCGCGCAGCTCCACATACTTACCCGCCGCGCTGATGCCGTCGGCGAAGGTCAGGCCGCCGTCGGGCGTCACCGGCACGTTCATGAAGAAATTGATGTTGTGGGTGATGTCGCGCTTGGTCATGGCAAAGCGTTCGTTCTCCGCCACCGCCAGCAGCCAGCTGTCGCGGCAGGCGTGCATGCACTTCTTCTCCAGGGCGTAACGCACTGTATTGGACTCGGTGGCGCATGCCCCGCCCAGGGTATCGTGGCGCCCGCAGGTATCGGCGACGATCTCCAGCATGGTGCGGCCCGCGGTGGACAGCAGGCGGCTGCCCGCGGTGAGGTAGACATTGCCCTGGGCGCGGATGGTGTCCACCGCCGAATAGCGCTCGCCGGGATCGGCGGCGCAGTAGAACAGGGTATCCGCCGCCTGGTTGCCCTCCAGGTCCAGGATGCGCACGACCTGTCCCTGCTTCACCACTTGCATCCAGTAATCGCCGGCGGGCACCACCTCGCGGCGGACGGTGTCGTCGATGCTGCGTTGGCTGGTCACGATCATGGGCGCGGCCCTGCGCCATTTTGCATGTGGTACAAGGCGGTGTTGAGGAAACCGCGTTCGTTCTCGGCGCAGGCGCGGCGGCACGGGTCATCCTCCGCCACCGGCGGCGCGCGGTGGATCTCGTAGGCCAGCGGCCGGCGCGGGTACTCCGTGGCGGGGTTGAGGGGATGGGGGCAGGTGTGGAACACCACCAGGGTGTCCATCTCGAAACGCAGGTCGACGAAATCACCGGCCCTGACGTGATCCGTGACGAAGGCGAGATTTCCCTCGGCGTCCGGCGCCACCTGGCTGAACCAGTTGACGTTGGCGGCCAGGTCGCGGCGCCCGAGGCCGTACTTGCCCAACTCCACGAGAAAACTGTCGAGGCCGTTCTGATAGCGCTCGTTGCGGTACTCCTGATAGCGGCGCTCGCCCCAGCGGCGCTTGACCAGGTCCTTATCGCCGCTGCCGCACACGGTATCGTGCCAGCCGCGGCGGTCGTCGATGATGGAGCAGAAAATACGCCCCATGTCGGAATAGAGGCAGTGTCCCGCGGTCAGTTTGAAGGTGTGCTGACACTTGAGGGTGTCGGGCATGTTGTAACGCTCCAGTGGATTGACCGGATTGTAAAACAGCATGCCCACGTTGGCGCCGCCCTCGCTATCGATGAGGCGCAGCACGTGCCCGCGCTTCATCTCCAGGGACCAGTGACAGCCGCCGGGGATTTCATCGCGGTAAAGCGCCGGTATCGCCGATGTACCTGACATGATCATTACTCCATTCATTGGCTGGCGATGTCTTGTCCCTGTTGCCAGGCGATACTACAGCCATCGCGGTTACACAGTCTCAGGACGCGGGACGACCTGTGCAGTCCTCCCGGGCTTTTATCCCGCCGTGTAACCCCACACATGAATGGATCCGGGCAGGATCGGTGGTGAGGTCGACGACTCTCGGTCCAGACATCGCCACGGGGCGACCGGAACCCTAGTCGTCAGTTGCATGGTCTACGGCAGCCGCCCATGCAGGCGGCGTACCCAAACCCGCGTTTTCAGCCTAACCCAAGTCCACAGCCCGTGCAAACACTTTGCGGCCGCCGTCATGGCACCAACATGAAGCGCTGCGCATCGCCGTGGTGCGCAAATCCACTACGTTCACGGTAATGCACGCGGGTCTGTTTTCATGATGCCTTGATTGTATGGGGTTTTTAATTGATGGCACAACCGTTGCTGAGTGACCGGCGGGGCGACACCAAACGCACACACACTATTTGCGCAAAGGAGATTAATGATGCAATCCGGATTGAGGTCTGGGTCTATCAGGAAATGGCTGGGACGGGCGTTGTTATTGACCGCCGCGGCGGGGCTGAGCGCGCCGACGTGGGCGGCTGCGCCGCTGAAGATCGGCTACAGCGACTGGCCCGGCTGGGTGGCGTGGGAGGTGGCCATTCAAAAAGGCTGGTTCAAGGAGGCCGGCGTGGACGTGAAGTTCGAGTGGTTCGACTATGTCCCGTCCATGGACGCCTTCGCGGCGGGCAAGCTGGACGCCGTGAGCATGACCAACGGCGACGCCCTGGTGACCGGCGCCGGCGGCGGCAAGAGCGTCATGTACCTGGTCAACGACTACTCCGACGGCAATGACATGATCGTGGCCAAACCCGGCGTCCACAGCCTCAAGGAATTGAAGGGCAAGAAGGTCGCCGTGGAAATCGGTTACGTGGATCACCTGCTGCTGCTCAACGGCCTGCAGAAGAACGGCATGACGGAAAATGACGTCACGCTGGTCAACTCCCCCACCAACGAGACGCCCCAGGTACTCGCCTCCGGCCAGGTGGACGCCATCGGCGCGTGGCAGCCCAGCTCCGGCGTGGCACTGAACCTGGTCCCCGGTTCCAAGGCCATCTATACCTCCAAGGACGAGCCGGGTCTGATCTACGACCTACTGGCGGTCAGCCCCGCCAGCCTCAAGAACCGCCGCGCCGACTGGGAAAAGGTCATGAAGGTGTGGTACCGGGTCGTCGACTATATCTACAACCCGGCCACCCGCGATGACGCCATAAAGATCATGGCCGGCCGCGTGGGCATCACCCCGGAGAAGTACAAACCGCTGCTCGAGGGCACCCATATCCTGAAGTTGAGCGAGGCCAAGAAGGCGTTCAAGAAAGGCAAGGGTTTCAAGTCCCTGTACGGTTCGACCAAGATCGTGGACGACTTCAATATCAAGTACGGCGTCTACAAAAAGCCCCAGGACATCGACAGCTATTTCGATCCGACAATGACCGAGGCCTTCAAGAAGTAGCAGCATTTTCCGCAGCGGCAGTGGAGCGTTAACGGCGTAATGAGCAGTCGGCAGTGGTTTGCGGTACGCACGTCCATGACGCCGCGCACCCGGTTGGTGCTGAGCATCAGTTCGTTCCTGCTGCCGCTGCTGATATGGTGCCTGGTCAGCTACGTGCCGTTCATCTGGCACCCTCAGGAGCTGATACTCGATCCCGGCGGTGTGGACTACTTTCGTGTTGGGATGCAGGTTGACAAGGACGTCTTCAATACCGAGACGCGCAATGCATTGAAACAGGGGCTCAAGGCGCCGCTGGGCGAACCGGCCAACCCGATCTACCTGCCGGCCCCCCATAAGGTCGCCGAGGCGTTCTATACCGCGTTCACCACCCCGCCCCAGGTGCGCAGCGAACAGTGGCTGCACCAGAGCCTGTGGCACAGCATCCAGGTGATTTTCTGGGGGTTTGTGATCTCCTCGCTGATCGGTGTGCCGCTGGGCATTCTGTGCGGCACCTACACCGCCATCTCGAATCTTACCGAACCGTTCGTGGAATTCTTCCGCTATCTGCCGGCCCCGGCCTTCGGCGCCCTGGCGGTGGCGGTGTTCGGCATCTTCGACGGCCCCAAGATCACCATCATCTTCATCGGCACCTTTTTTCAGCAGGTGCTGGTCATCGCCAACACCACGCGCAAGCTGGACCTGGCCTTGATAGAGGCGGCCCTGACCCTGGGCGCCAAGCGCCTGCAGCTGCTGTTCAAGGTGGTCGTCCCCGGCATCCTGCCCGACGTGTTCCGCAACCAGCGCATCCTGCTCGGCTGGGCGTGGACCTACCTGATCGTGGCGGAGCTCATCGGCACCAGCTCCGGCATCACCTGGTTCATCACCCAGCAGGCGCGCTACAAGGACTTCCCCAACGTCTACGCCGCCATCATGATGATCGGCATCATCGGCATCACCACGGACATCGTGCTGGCGAAGCTCGGCAAGCGGCTGTTCCCCTGGGAACAGCCGTCGGCGAAGAGTTAACGCCGCAATGACCGGAGTCGCACATGTCACGAAAACTCGACGAAGCAACCATGGACCTACGGGCATGAACAACCCCAAGTCATTGCCCAGCTACCTGGTGCAGTCCGACGCCGTGGGCCAGCGCTTCTCGCGCCTGCGCGAGCGGCCGGTGATTCTCGAGGTCAAGGACCTGTGCAAGACGTTTTCCTCCAGCCAGGGCGAGGTCCACGCGCTGCGCAATATCAGTTTCCAGACCCACCGCCGCGAGTTCGTGTGCGTGATCGGACCGTCCGGCTGCGGCAAGTCGACCCTGATCCGCATCCTCGCCGGCCTGGAGCCCTACACCTCCGGCGCGGTCCTGCTGGACGACAAGACAATCACCGGACCGGGGCCGGACCGCGGCATGGTCTTCCAGGGCTATACGCTGTTTCCGTGGCTGACGGTCAAAAAGAACGTCATGTTCGGCATGCAGATGAACGGCCACGGCGTGGCCGACGCGGAGAGCGAGGCGCGCCAGTGGATCGAACTGGTAGGGCTGAGCAAGTTCACGGATGCTTATCCCCACCAGCTGTCCGGGGGCATGAAGCAGCGCGTGGCCATCGCCCGCGCGCTGGCCAACCAGCCGCGCATCCTGCTGATGGATGAGCCGTTCGGCGCGCTGGACGCCCAGACCCGCTCGCGCATGCAGTCATATCTGCTGGAGATCTGGAAAAACATCGATGTCACCATCCTGTTCATCACCCATGACCTGGACGAGGCGGTGTACCTGGCCGACCGCATACTGGTGTTGAAGGCCCACCCGGGTGAGGTGCAGGAACTCATCGAGGTCCCGGTGCCGCGCCCGCGCTCCCCCGAGCAGGCGTTCGGCGCCGAATACCTCGCCACCAAGGCACGACTCGAAGAACTGATTCACCCCTCGCCCGAGGAACAGGAGCTGGAAAACCCCAACATGGTGCGCCTGACCCGGGTCGGTGACGAGGTGGAGTAACCACGGCACGGCGAACATGAAGACCGACAAGGAAATCCATGCCATTCAACAGCGCCTGCGCGAATCGGGGGTGAAGTACTGCGTCGGCGCCTACGTGGACATCCACGGCATCCCCAAGGGCAAGGTGGTGCCCATCGATCACCTGGTCCACATGGCCCACGGCTCGGAACTCTACACCGGCTATGCCCTGGACGGTCTCGGCCAGGCGCCCAATGAAGACGAGATCGCCTCGGTCCCGGACCTGGACCATATCATCCAGCTGCCCTGGGAACCGCGCGTGGCGTGGATGCCCGCCGACAATACCTTCCGCGGCGCGCCCTACCCGCTCAACACCCGCGTCGCCCTCAAGAACGTATTGGCACAGGCGGCGGACATGGGCTTCGGCTTCAACCTCGGCATCGAGTGCGAGGTGTTCGTGTTGAGACAGAACGACGACGGCACCCTGTCCGTCCCCAACCCCAACGACAAGCTGGTCAAGCCCTGTTACGACGTGCAGGGCTTCGTGGACAATCTCACCTGGCTGGACAAGGTCGCCACGGTGATGAACGACCTGGGGTGGGACCTGTACTCCTTCGACCACGAGGACGCCAACGGCCAGTACGAATTCGACTTCAAGTACAGCGACGCATTGACCATGTGCGACCGCTATATCTTCTTCCGCTTCATGGCCAAGCACTACGCCAAGGAACAGGGCCTGCTGGCCACGTGCATGCCCAAGCCGTTCGCCAACCGCACCGGCAACGGCGCCCACTTCAACATGTCCCTCTACGACATCAAATCGGGGGACAATCTGTTCGCCTGCGATCCGGCCTGTGATGGGCGCGGCCTCGGGCTCACCGAGCTGGGATATCAATTCATCGGCGGCATCATCAAACACGGCCGCGCCCTGTGCGCCGCCTTCGCCCCTACGGTGAACAGCTACAAACGGCTGCTGCGCCAGGGCGCAATGAGCTATTTCTCCTGGGCGCCGGTGTTCAATTCCTACGGCTCCAACAACCGCACCAACTCGGTCCGCGTGCCCATGGGAGGCGGACGCTGCGAGTCGCGCAACGCCGACGGCGCGGTCAATCCCTATCTGGCGGCCACCCTGGCGCTGGCCGCCGGCCTGGAGGGGATTCGCGAGGGCATCGATCCGGGCGACCCCCAGGAGGACAATCTCTACGCCATCTCCGAGGCGCAGCGCGCCGAGCGCGGCATCGAGTTCCTGCCCAACACCCTGCAGGCGGCGGTGGCGGCCTTTGC
>CAYXAX010000145.1:0-6831 GCA_964463055.1 uncultured Gammaproteobacteria bacterium
CCCCTCATCCTGACCTTCTCCCTGGGAGGGAGAAGGGATTTTCCGTGAACGGTATGCGGCTGTTCATTTTTACACCCTCTCCCTCTCAGGGAGAGGGCGGGGGTGAGGGGGAGTGATTATGCGATCGACGACTGCGGGTCATGGATCAAAAGGAAATGTCTCTTGGATCCCCCTCATCCTGACCTTCTCCCTGGGAGGGAGAAGGGATTTTCCGTGAACGGTATACGGTTGTGCATTTTTACACCCTCTAGCTCCCAGGGAGAAGGGATCAGATTGCATTATTGAAATGATTATTCATCTATTTTTGAACAGGCGCTCTTTCTGGCGCTTCCAGTCTTTTTCCTTGATATCGGCGCGCTTGTCGTGGGACTTCTTGCCCTTGGCCAGGCCGATCTTGATCTTGGCGCGGCCTTTTTTCCAGTACATGGACAGCGGCACCACCGTGTAACCCTGGCGCTCCACGGCGCCGATGAGTTTGTTCAGCTCCTCGCGGTGAAGCAGCAGTTTGCGGGTGCGGGTCTGGTCCGGGGTGATGTGGGTGGAGGCGGCGGGCAGCGGGGTGATGTGGGCGCCCAGCAGCCACGCCTCGCCGTGGCGGATGACCACGTAGGCCTCTTTGATCTGTACCCGGCTGGCGCGCAGGCTTTTCACCTCCCAGCCCTCCAGGGCCAGGCCCGCCTCGAAGTCCTCCTCGATGAAGTACTCGTGGCGGGCGCTGCGGTTGAGCGCGATGGTGTTATCCGCCTGTTTTGCCTTTGTCTTTTCCTGTGCCATGCGGGTTTGTCGGGTGTGGTCCGTCACCGGGGATTGGCCGGTGGCCCGCCCGCCTCGGATTTCAGTTGGTAAGCAGTTGAAAAATAAGTATAATTAAAACAAAATAATACGCTTGTGGGCGTCGGCCTTCTATATATACCCATATACCCAAACAGGGCTGTGATAATTCCAGCCGGGGTTACAGCGGCACATGGCAAAACCCGAGAGAACTAGTATACACGGTCAGTGGTCGGGCCGATGGGCGTTCATCCTGGCGGCCACCGGCTCGGCGGTGGGGTTGGGCAATGTGTGGAAGTTTCCCTATCTGGCCGGCGAGTACGGCGGCGGCGCCTTTGTCATCGTCTATCTCATCTGCGTGGCGGTGATCGGACTGCCCATCATGATGGCCGAGATCCTGCTGGGACGGCGCGGGCGCCAGAGCCCCATCAACACCATGCGCGCCCTGGCCCAGGACGAGGGGCGCAGTCCATTGTGGCAGCTGCTGGGGTGGTCGGGCATGCTGGCGGGATTTTTCATCCTGTCCTATTACAGCGTCATCGGCGGGTGGACCCTGGCCTATATCGTGCGCACCGCGGACGGCGCCTTCAGTGGGGCGGACCCGGACAGGGCCGCGCAAATATTCTCCGACCTGATCAGCGACCCGGAACGGCTGCTGGCCTGGCACACCATCTTCATGGTCATGACCATGGTGGTGGTGTCCCGCGGGGTGCGCGGCGGCCTGGAGAAGGCCAACAAGGTGCTCATGCCGGGGCTGTTCCTGCTGCTGCTGGTGCTGCTGGGCTACGCCATGAACACGGGGTATTTCGATGACGCCGTGCGCTTCATGTTCCGGCCCGACTTCAGCAGGATCAGCGGCGCGGGCGTCGTGGCGGCCATGGGGCAGGCGTTCTTCAGCCTCAGCCTGGGCATGGGCGCGATCATGATTTACGGTTCTTACATGCCGCAGAACGCCTCCATCACCCGCTCGTCCATCACCATCGCCGCAGCCGATACGCTGGTGGCCATGCTCGCGGGGCTGGCGATTTTCCCCATCATGTTCGCCAACGGCCTGCAGTCCGGCCAGGGCCCGGGGCTGGTGTTCAAGACCCTGCCCATCGCGTTCGGGCGCATGCCCGGCGGTGACTTCTTCGGTATGCTGTTCTTCGTGCTGCTGACCTTCGCCGCGTGGACCTCGGCCATCTCCATCATCGAACCGGCGGTGGCGTGGCTGGTGGAAAACAAAGGCCTGAAGCGCATCAACGCCACTCTGATCAGCGGCGGAGTCATCTGGCTGCTAGGACTGGGGACGATTTTCTCATTCAACATCTGGTCCCACGCCACGCTGTTCGGCAAGACGTTTTTTGACATGGCGGACTTCCTTACGTCCAACATCATGCTGCCCCTGGGGGGCGTGTTCATCTCGATTTTCGCCGTGTGGGTGATGTCGCGTGAGGCCAGCCGCGAGGAGCTGGCGCTGGCGGAGGGGCCCGGTTTTGCCGTATGGCGGTTTTTGCTGCGCTATATCGCGCCGCTGGCGGTTGCTATCATATTTGTTCATGCCGTCGGGCTTGGTTGAATGACAGGATGATCGAGGGAGAGGAGTTGTGACCATGGTGAGCCGCATGGCGCTGATGCCTTACAGCGCCGGGGAGATGTATGACCTGGTGGATAACATCGAGGCCTACCCGGAGTTTCTGCCGTGGTGCAAGTCGGCCACGGTGTTGAGCCGCAGCGACGATGAGGTGCGCGCCAACCTGGCGCTGTCACGCGGCGGCATCAACAAGTCGTTCACCACCTGCAACCGCCTGCAGCGCAACAAGATCATCGAGATGCGCCTGGTGGAGGGGCCGTTCAATCACCTGGAGGGGTTCTGGCGTTTCGACAACCTGGGCGAGCAGGCCTGCAAGGTCAGCCTCGACCTGGAGTTCGAGTTCTCCAGCCGCCTGTTGGGCCTGACGGTGGGGCCGGTGTTCAATCAGATCGCCAGTACCCTGGTGGATTCGTTTTGCGAGCGCGCAGTGGAGGTTTATGGAAAACGATGAGTTCATCACCGTGGAGGTGGCCTACGCCAAGTCGGAGGTCCAGGTGATCATTCCCGTCAAGATGCACAGCGGCGCCACCGCCGAGGAGGCGGTGAAGCAGTCGGGCATCATGGAACGCTTTCCGGAGATCGACCTGACGGTGAACAAAATGGGGGTGTTCGGCAAGCTGGGCAAGCCCGCCACGGTGCTCAAGGCCGGCGATCGGGTGGAGATCTACCGCACGCTGATCGCCGACCCCAAGGAAGTGCGGCGTAAAAGGGCGGAGAAGGATAAATAGATTCAGGTCGCGGGCTGGTCGGTGCGAACGCTTCGAAGCCAGGTAAGTGCCTCGCTCTCCGAGTCGAATGCGTCACAAATGAGGCCCATTTCCCTGCCGACCAATACACCCACCTTATGCGGGTCGATGTGCTCCGGTCTGGCAACGACAGCGAGACAGATGTCGCCCGCAGCGGCCATAGCCCATTCGTTTACCATCCAGTAGCGCATGCCAAGATCTGGTGAGTCGAATCCCGTCAGGTCGGTAACAATTGCCATGACCCTTCGAATGCGGCGCTCGCGCGCCAAAATCAGTATGGACGTGACCATCTGCACTGCCTGGTCGAATGATACATCACCGCTCGGCCGATAGACGGCATAGTCATCGAGAATTTCGAGATGTTCCAGCGTTTCCATGGGGACTTACCGGTTGCAAGGGTGCATAGCGGAATTTTCTATTCATACGGGCTCTAATGTAAAGCAAAATCGCCGCGATCAGGCATTCCTTGCTCGACTGCCGCCGCATCTCCCCACGCCCGCGCGGGTGCTGACTATGCGTTCCTGTTGGCAGGCGCTCATACCCGATTGGCTGCCGGTCGCTTTTGGACGAGAAATCATTTGGTTGCGTTGTGCTGCCCGCCGCAGGCGGCGAAGCCGGTAACGGGTTTGACGCACTTTCCCTGTATAAAAACGCGCACTATCGGTCATTCGATGTGGCAGGAATACATATTAACCGCAGGATACGGCACGGAACGCAACTCATGCTGAAAGTCGACTTGCGACTAGGTCCATTCCAGGTTGGCGTTCAACAGACCATCCTGCTGGAGCTGGCGCAGTACCTTGAGCCGCATGGCGGTGGAGTTGCGAAAGTCGCTGTCGTTGAATCCCATGGCCAGCAGGCCTTTGTGCAGGCCGTCGATGGCCGCCTCCAGGTCCACCTGGGGCTGGTGGTCGGGGGCCAGTGTTTTGAACAGGTCGAAGCTGACTTTATAGGAGCGCTTGTCCGGTGCGGCGTCGGTGTTGATGTCCACGTCCACGCCGCCGATGACTGACGCTGCCGCCTCGGCCAGGTCCTTCACCTGGTAGTTCCATTCATTGCTGCCGGCGTTGATCACCGCGCACGCGCCGCCGTTGTCCGCGTCGCGCCGCACCGCCCACTCGATGGCCCGCGCCATGTCGGGCACGGCGATGAGCGGGCGCCACGGCGTGCCGTCGCTGAGGATGGTGATGCGTTTTGCGCTCACGGCGCTGGCGACGAAATCGTTCAGCACCAGGTCCAGGCGCAGGCGGTCGCTCATGCCGCAGGCGGTGGCGAAGCGCAGCACGGTGACGGTGAAGCCGTCATCGGCCAGCGCCGCCAGGTCTTGCTCGGACATCACCTTGGATTTGGCGTAGGCGGTGAGGGGATTGACCTGGGAGTGCTCGGTGCGCGCGCCGTCCTCGGCGAAGCCGTAGACGCTGCAGCTGGAGGCGAATACGAACGCGCGCACCCCGGCGGTCTTGGCCATGCGGGCCAGGGCCGCGGTGGCGCCGTGATTGATGGCCAGGGTGACGTCCTCGAAGGCGTTGCCCATGGGGTCGTTGGAAACGGCGGCGAGGTGCACCACGGCATCCACGCCTTCCAGGGCCGCGGGGGTGAGGCGGCGTACGTCCATGAACAGCTGCCGGTCCAGGCGTATCTCGGGCATGACGGCGGCGGCGGTCAGGCAGTGGGCGAAGAATCCGCTGTCCAGGCCGATCAGCGTGGCGCCGGGGTACGCCGCGCGCAGGCGCGCCGTCACGGCGGGTCCCACGTATCCCATGTTGCCGGTAATCAGTATCTTCATGGTGTCATTCCAGTGCGGTTGTGTCAGCGCAGTTGCTTGTCCACTTCATCGCACACATGCCCGGCGACGGGCAGGGCGCAGGTGAAGGCGGGCGATACCGCGTTCAGTATATGCATGGATTTATCGTCGCCTTCCATGACAAAGTCCATGACCAGTTTATTGGTCTTGATATTCAATAACTGTGCCCGAATGCCGGGCTTTGCCCAGCGGCGGTAGTGGCGCTTGTCCACGCCGTCGAGCAGGGCGCCGGCCTCAGCCACCATTTTGTCCCGGGAGTATTTCTGGACCTCGGCAACGGCCAGGCGCCGGAAGCCGTCGTCGGCGCCCAGCAGCAGCCGCGCCTGGCGCCCCGAGATCTCGGCGAACTCGTCCAGCCGAAAGCGGCTCATGCCCTGGTATTGCTCCCGCCACAGGGCGGGGATCGCCGTGGGACCGATCTTGCAGTGACCGTCGGCGGTGACGGTGAAGTGCACGCCGAGAAAGGGGTTGCGCAGGTCGGGCACCGGATAGATGTTGGTCTTGACCGCGTTGGGCGGCTCGTCGCTGTACATGTACAGGCCCTTGAAGGGCAGGATGCGATAGCTGCGTGAAAAGCCGAAGGCCATGGCGATGCGGTCGGCATACAGGCCGGCGGCGTTGATGACATAGCCGGCCTGGATCTCCCCCGCGGTGGTGCGCACGCCGGCGGGTCCCCTGGCCAGGAAGGCGCTGCCGGTTTGCACGGCAATGCCCTCGGCGCGGGCGTCCTCGAGCATGGCCGTCACCACCCGTGCCGGGTCCACCGAGGCGGTGGTGGGGGAGAACAGCGCCCGCCCATGGGTCTTCACCCGCGGTTCGATGGTCTTGGCCTGGGCCTCGCTGATGTCCTCCAGCGGGACGCCGTTGGCGCGGCCGCGTTTGAGCAGTTCATCCAGCTGGGGCAGGTCGCGTTCGTCGCGCGCCACCACCAGTTTGCCGCAGCGGTTCACTGCAATGCCCTTGGCGTCGCAGTATGCATTGAGCTGTTGGTTGCCCATCTGGGTGTAGCGGGCCTTGAGGCTGTCGGCGGTGTAGTAGAAGCCGGCGTGCAGCACGCCGCTGTTGCGCCCGCTGGCGTGCATGCCGCACTGCTGTTCCTTTTCCAGGACCACCACGCGGGCGTCGCTGTGGCGCCGCTTGATCTCGCGGGCCGTGCTCAGGCCGATGATGCCGCCGCCGATGATGAGAAAGTCCGCTGTGTCCATTTCGTATTGTCCATGCGGCGCTGGGTCGTGCGCCCCTCGCTATGCGCGGTTCACCCTGAAGTAGCGGCGCACGGGGTCACGGCTTTATATACGCAGGCGGTGCTTCACACGAACCTGGTCAGCTGTGCGCATCAATCCGAATCCTGATCGCCGCTGTCTGACCCGGCGGGCGTGCGCTCGTCGGGCACTTCCGGCGGCTTGGCCCATGCCTGGGGGTTCTCGGGAACGGTCACGATCTTGTCCAGGGCATCGTCCTTGAAATACAGCGTGAGGTGTCTTTTATCCACGAGCTCACCGTCCTTGCTGTACATGTAGACGTAATCCCAGCGGTTCGCGTGGAAGGGGTCTTCCAGCAATGGTGTGCCAAGCACGAATTTGACCTGGCGCCTGCTCATGCCGGTGTGAAGCTGCTTGATCATGGCCTCGTCCACGACGTTGCCTTGCTGGACGTCGATACGGTGTATGCCGCAGCCGGCCGACAGGCCCAGCCCGGCGACGCATAAGATGGAAATGAGACGCTTTAACATGTAAGATGCTGTATATGGTGGGTTGTTTGAAAGCCGTGCCATTTTAGCCGAATTCCTCGCAAATACCGAATCATCATTCATGCTTACGCAGTGTTGGAATCACCGGCCGTGGAAAACACTGATCTCAAAAAGGCGGGCCTGAAGGCTACGCACCCGCGCATCAAGATTCTCCAGATACTGGAGAGCAGCGATGCGCGTCACATGG
>CAYXAX010000146.1:0-6817 GCA_964463055.1 uncultured Gammaproteobacteria bacterium
GCGGCGGGTGTCAGATCAGTCCCTGCTTCGCCATGACTTTCACCATCACGGATGAATACGCGTTGATGACATCGGCAATGGTGTCGTGGTTGGAACTCTGCGTGGTCATGGACCAGACCAGGTGTTCATCCGCGGTGTCATACAAATCGATTCGGGTGGAGACCACCGGCCGGTGCGCCGTATAGCCGGGCGCGACGTTAACGGTGAGATTGTAAATGGTGGCCTGCTCTGGGGGGACGTAGCCGGTATTCAAGTTCACGCCCAGCAGGCGTGTAACCAGCACGGAATCGAAGCCCTTGCCGGCGATGGCCGCCTTGACCGTCTCCCGGTCGATCTTTTCATCCATGGACATGAGGGTGCTGGAGGCGACCGCATCGACACCCCGCTTGCGCAGCTTCGCTGTAATGATGTCCTCGGCCTTTTGCCGTATGGAGGGTTCTTCCGCCAGGGAGATGACCAGTACCTTGGCGATCCTTTTGGCGTAATGAGCATCCTTCCATGACCCCATGATTTTGGTGGTCGTGGCCGCGCACGCGGTGAGCATCAGCGCGCCCGCCACGAACACCGCCGTCATTGACAGTCTGACGTTAAACATTGTGAGCATCTTACAATGAATCGCCGCGGCCGGCCCGTTGTTATTCTCCCTTGCGGGCCAGGCCGGCTTCATCCGCGGCCAGGCGGCCGACCACGGACCAGTCCAGATCCCCCATGCCCTGCACGACGGCGCCGAGCATGCGGTCGTGCAGCAGGCTGGCAAGGGGCATGGGTGTTTCGCTGGCATCGGCCGCGGCGAGTATCAGGCGCATGTCCTTAAGCCCCAGACGCAGCTTGAAACCCGGCGGGCTGAACTGCTCGGTGGCGATATTGTTGCCGTAATTTTCGTATATGGGGGACTTGAACAGCCGGTTGATGATATCCAGGAACTGCTCGGCGGGGACGCCGGCCTTGCGCACCAGGGCGAAGGACTCGCCCAGGGACTGCAGCATGCCGGCGATCATGTGGTTGCCGGCGAGCTTCACGGTATTGGCGCTGAGAGGGTCGTCGCCCACTTCGATCACACCCTGGCCCATGGCCTCCAGCAGGGGGCGCGCCCGCGCCCGGTCCTCGGCATGGCCGCCCGCCACGATCCACAGTTTCTTCGCCGCCGCCGCGTCCGGCCGGCCGAATACCGGCGCGGCGACGTAGCGCTGGTTGTATTGCGTATGACGCTCCACCAGTTCCCGCGAATAGGCCACGCTGATGGTGCTCATGCTGATGTGCAGGGCGCCGCGGGGCAGGCTGGCCAAGGCGCCGTCCAGCACCTCGCGCAACGCGTGTTCGTCGGCGAGCATGGTGATCAGCGCATCCGCCTCGGCAAGCGCCTCTTTGCTCGTGTCGGCGACGCGCGCACCGGTCTCGGCGAAGGCCTGGGCCTTTGCCGCGGTGCGGTTGTAGACGGTGACATCATGGCCCGCGTCGATGAGGAGTCGCGCCATGGGCGCGCCCATGCTGCCCAGTCCAATGAATGTGGTTTTCATATCGGTCTCCTTATAGGGCGACGGCGTTACAGTTTTGCACGTTGGTACTGCACCGGCCAAGCGATATCGGCATGCAGTGCACGAGCGGCGTGCAGCGGCCAGTAGGGGTCTCGCAGCATCTGCCGCGCCAGAAATACCGCGTCTGCCTGGCCGGTGCGCAGGATATGCTCGGCCTGGGCCGGGTCTGTGATTAAGCCTACCGCGCCGGTGGCGATACCCACTTCGCGGCGGATTCGTTCGGCGAACGGTGTCTGGAAGCCGGGGCCGGCGGGTATCTGTGCGGTGGGGACCAGACCGCCGCTGGAGCAGTCGATGAGGTCGACACCGATATCCTTGAGATGGCGGGACAGTTCAACGGACTGCTCGATGTCCCAGCCGCCCTCAACCCAGTCGGAGGCCGAGATGCGTACCATCAGGGGCAGGTCCGCAGGCCATACTTCGCGTACCGCGCCGGCGATGCGCAGCGGCAGACGCATACGATTCTCCAGCGAACCGCCGTATCGGTCCGTACGTTGATTGGACAGCGGCGACAGGAATTCGTGCAACAGATAGCCATGGGCCATGTGCAGTTCGATGACCTGAAACCCTGCCGCCTGCGCACGCCGTGCCGCCGCCGTGAAGGCTGCCACCGTTTCGTCCATGCCCTGCTCATTGAGTTCGCGGGGCATCGGGTAGCCGCTGTCGAACGGCAGGGCGCTGGGGGCCAGCGGCGCCCATCCGCGCTTGTCGGGTCCCAGCGGGCCGCCGCCGCGCCATGGGACATCGGTGGAGGCCTTGCGCCCGGCATGGGCCAGCTGCATGGCCGGTACCGCGCCCTGCTCGCGTATAAATCGGGTGATGGGTTCGAACGCCTCGGCGTGGGCATCGGACCAGATGCCGGAGTCGTCCGGGGAGATGCGCCCCTCGGCGGTGACCGCGGTGGCCTCCACGGCCACCATCCCCGCGCCGCCCACGGCGCGGCTGCCCAGGTGCACCAGGTGCCAGTCCGTCGGCATGCCGTCGCGGCTGGAGTACTGACACATGGATGAGACGAAGACGCGATTGCGGAACGTGACGGCGCCCATCTCCAGGGGTGTGAACAACTGGCTCAAGGGTAAACTCCTTTTTGCTGTTCGCGAACAAGATCCACCATGAGGCAGGGAGGCGCACGGCGGGTCGAAAACCGGAAATACTCGATGGCGGTTATTCTACACCGCCCGGGGATAGGCGTGTATGTATGACGAAAACCTATCTCAAAATTGAATTTTTCCGAGTTGTAACGTACGGGTATGCGCGACGATCGGTAAAAATACCGGTGTTGGTCCCTTTTCCCTCCGGGAGAAGGTTAGGATGAGGGGAAATATCAAGAGGCTGCAGCCTATTACTCCCCCTCACCCCGGCCCTCTCCCTGGGAGGGAGAGGGAGAAAGCACTGCGGCCTGCGAGTAGTAGATCCCTGCACCCTTCGCTTCGCTCTTCCCTCTCAGGGAGAAGGCTAGGATGAGGCGGATTAAAAGATTGGTTGCAGTTTCTATTACTTCGCCCACCCCCCTCTGGCGGAGGGAGAAGGGGGAGTGGAAATGTTACCTGCAGTGCAGCTCAAGTAATTTTGGATCGCCTCATAATTTGAGATAGGTTCGAGTTATAGATACGTCATTTTTTCTTCTGTATCGGCGGGGCGAAATAGGTATCGCTGATGGTGTTGTTGAGTTGAGCGAGTTTGCGCTGTAGCCGGTCGATGAAGCGCTGCAGGTCGAGCTTGCTCATCTTTTCCACCGGCGCTGCGGCCACGTGCTCGGACAGGGCCACGGCCTCCGCCACCGCGTCACGGCCGCGGGGCAGGCTACGCAGGCAACTCTGGACCTCGCCGACACAATGGGCGAAGGAGCGCGGAAAGCGGGTGTCCTGGAGCAGTATCCGCAGTACCGCACCGCCCACCACCGGCCCCTGTTCGACCTGCTGATAGCTCTGGTAGGCCGACAGTGAGCGCAGCACGCTCATCCACTGGATGAGTTCGAACGGCGGCAGCACCTCGGGCTGATCCGGTAGCAGATTGTCGGAGCGCACGTCCACGATGCGCGAAGTCATGTCCGCGCGTTCCAGGTTGCGCCCCATGCGCAGAAAGTCGTAGCTGGCGTCATGCAGCATGCTGCCCGCCAGCAGGCCGGTGATGTACTGACCGCGGGCGATCATGCTGTTCAAAAAATCATGACGGCGGTTGTGGGCAAGGCCGCCGGGCAGGCCGGACTTGGCCGCCAGGTACAGGGAGTTGACTTGCTCCCAGGCCTCCCGCGGGATGACATCGCGCACGGTGCGGGCGTTTTCCCGGGCAAGGCTGAGGCAGGTCAGCAAAGAGCCGGGATTACGCAGGTCTGCAATGAGAAAGCGCACTACGCTCTGCTGGCGCGGGGCGCTGAACAGGCGGTGAAACAGCTTGCCGCTGCCGGTAATGTCGATGAGGGGCTGCCAGCCCACGGCCACCGAGCGCGGCAGGTCCAACAGCAGGTTGACGTTGACGTTGACGATACGCGCCGTATTTTCCGCGCGCTCCAGGTAGCGTGCCATCCAGTAGATGCGTGCCGCCACCCGCGACAACATCACTGGGCCTCCTCGTCGATGATCCAGGTGTCCTTGCTGCCGCCACCCTGGGAGGAATTGACAACCGTGGAGCCCTTGCGCAGGGCCACTCGGGTAAGTCCCCCCATGGTGACGTATTGCTCCTTGCCGGTGAGAATGAACGGACGCAGGTCCACGTGGCGCGGCTCGCTACGCTGGCCCACAAGGGTGGGGGTCGTGGACAGTGTGAGCAGGGGCTGGGCGATATAGTTGCGCGGGTCGCGGCGGATCAGGCGCGCCATCTGGTCGCGTTCCTCCTGGCTGGCCTGGGGGCCGATCAGCATGCCATAACCGCCGGATTCGTTGGCGGGCTTGACCACCAGTTTGTCCAGGTTGGCGAGCACGTAGTCGCGCTCGGATTTGTCGATGCACAGATGGGTGGGCACATTGGGCAGGATGGGGTCCTGATCCAGGTAGTACTTGATCATCTTGGGCACGAAGGCGTACACCACCTTGTCGTCAGCCACGCCCGCGCCGGGGGCGTTGGCCAGGGTGACCTTGCCCCTCAGCCAGGCGCGCATCAGGCCGGGGACGCCGATCATCGAGTCGGGGTGGAACACCTCCGGGTCGAGGAACAGGTCGTCGATGCGGCGGTAGATCACGTCCACCCGCGACAGGCCCTCGATGGTGCGCATGTACACGCAGTCGTCTTCACCCACCATCAGGTCGGAGCTCTCCACAAGCTCGGCGCCCATCTGCTGGGCCAGATACGCATGTTCGAAGTAGGCGGAGTTGTAGATGCCCGGGGTCAGCACCACGATCTCGGGGCGCTCGCGGCGCCGCGGCGCCACCGAGGCCAGTGTGTCATAGAGTTTGAACGGATAGGCGTCCACGGGCTGGATGGCGTAGTGGCTGAACAGTTCGGGGAACACGCGCTTCATCACCAGGCGATTTTCCAGCATGTATGAAACACCGGAGGGCACGCGCAGGTTGTCCTCCAGCACATAGACGGTGCCGTCCTTGTCGCGTACCAGGTCCGAGCCGCAGATGTGCGCCCAAACACCCTGCGGCGGACTGACCTCAATGCACTGGGTGCGGAAGTTTTTCGAATCGGCGAGGATCTCGCTGGGGATGACGCCGTCCTTGATGATCTTCTGTTCGTGGTAGATGTCGTCGATGAACAGGTTCAGCGCTTGCACGCGTTGGCACAGGCCTTGTTCGATGGTGCGCCATTCCCCGCTGGGGATGACCCGCGGAACGAGATCAAACGGCCAGGCGCGATCGATGGAACCGTCTTCCTCGGAGTACACCGTAAAGGTGATGCCCATGGAGCGGATGGCGACCTCGGCGGCGGTCTGGCGCTCGCGTAATTCTTCGTCTTTGAGGCTGCTGAAGTAGCGGCACAGCCGCCGCGCCCACGACCGCGGGCGCCCGGTGCCGCGCAGCAGTTCATCGTAAAACCCCTTGACTTGATAATCGCGCCAGCGGATGCTCATATTCGGTTCGACGCGGTGATTGGCCGCCTGAAAGGGGGCTCAGTACAATGTGCGACGCTGCGCATGCACCGCCGTGGTGCCCAGTTGCGGCGGGCGTGTATTAAAATAGCGCGTGTCCTTGTCGTTGATATCATGCGGAATGCATAGCTTAACCTTTAGTGAGGTGAGATCAAGTCCCTTATGACATATTGTTTAGCGGTAAAGACCCACGAGGGCATCGCCTTTGCGTCAGACTCGCGCACCAACGCAGGGCTGGACAATGTGAATACCTACAGCAAGATGCATGCCTTCACCGTACCCGGCGAGCGCGCCTTCGTATTGCTTGCGGCAGGGAACCTGGGTACCACACAAGCCGTAGTGCACCGCCTGCGCCGCGACATGGAAGACCCTGACGCGCCGCGCAGCCTGCGTACCGTGCAATACCTGTTCGACGCCGCGGAGTACGTGGGGGAGGTGAGCTGCCAGGTACAGGCGCGCCGCTGCGATACCGTGCAGCACGAACAGGTCAAATTCGATGCGAACTTCATCCTCGGCGGGCAGATCAAGGGCCGTGACCATGACATGGTGCTGATCTATCCCGAGGGCAATTACATCACTGCTTCGCCCGCCAATCCTTTTCTGCAGATCGGGGAGACCAAATACGGCAAGCCGATTCTGGACCGTATCGTCAGTCTGGACTCCACCCTGGAGGCGGCGGCCCGCTGTGCCCTGGTGTCCATCGACTCCACCATGCGCAGCAACGTCTCGGTGGGGCCGCCCATCGAGTTGGCTGTCTATGCCAAGGACAGCTTCGAAATCGGGCAACGCATCACCCTGGAGGCGGATTCGGGATACTACCTGTCCCTGCGCGAGGGGTGGTCAACGGGCATCGTCAAGGCGTTCGAGGAACTGCCTAAATTGGATATTCAATAAGTCTCAAGTCGCGGGTCGGAAAAACACCGGCAAACATCGTGCAGTCGTCGCGACCTCTACAGCTTGTAGTTGAGGAAAATTAATGAGGCGTGCGAATGGAGGTTGATGCGCCAATCGGGCAACTGCGCGTCACTTTTCCCCTCTCCACACGGGAGAGGATTAGGTGAGGGCGATCAAAAGATTAGCTGCAGTTTCTAGTGCTCCCCCTCACCCCGGCCCTCTCTCTGGAAGGGAGAGGGAGGAATAATAAAAACTGGTCGTAGGCGGTTGATCCCTGCACCCTTCGCATCGCTCTTCCCTCCCAGGGAGAAGGTTAGCAGGGTGTTGAGAAACACCCTGCTAAGGCGGCGCAGGGATG
>CAYXAX010000147.1:0-6791 GCA_964463055.1 uncultured Gammaproteobacteria bacterium
TGCAGATCGTCGTGGCGGGCAAGGCCCATCCGGCGGACGACACCGGTAAACGCTTCATACAGGAGTGGGCGCGATTCGTCGCTCAGCCGCGGGTGCGCCGCCATGCGGTCTTTCTGGAGGACTACGATATCGCCCTGGCCCAGGAGATGGTCCAGGGCGTGGACGTGTGGGTCAACAATCCGCGCCGCCCGTGGGAGGCCAGCGGCACCAGCGGCATGAAGGTGCTGGTCAACGGCGGCATGAACCTCTCCGAGCTGGACGGCTGGTGGGCGGAGGCCTATTCACCGGAGTTGGGCTGGGCGCTGGGGGACGGCCGCGAGCACAGCGAACCCGGCTGGGACGCCCAGGAGGCCGAGCAGCTGTACCGGCTGTTGGAGGAGCAGGTCGTGCCCATGTTCTATGACCGCGATGCCCACGGCATCCCGCGGGCGTGGCTGGCGCGGATGCGCCAGAGCATGGCCCACCTGACGCCCCGGTTCAGTACCAACCGCATGGTTCGTGAATATGTGGAACGGCTCTACATCCCCGCGGCCGGCCTGCTGCAGCAACGCGCGGCGCAACAATCGCGCCTGGCCCGCGAACTCTATCAGTGGGAGCAGTCACTGCGCCGTCACTGGTCGGGCATACACATGGGCGGCCTTGAGGTGCTGGAGACCCCCGCGGGACGCGAGTACACGGTGCCCGTCTATTTGGGCGATATCACGCCGGGGCACATCCAGGTGCAGCTTTACGCGGAGCCGGTCCAGGGAGAGACGGACATCTGCGAGGTGATGCGCCAGGGCGAGGCCATCCCCGGGGCGCTCAACGGGTATGTCTACCACGGGACCGTGCCCGCCGGTCGCGCGGCGGGGGATTTCACGCCCCGTGTGGTGCCTTATCACCCCCAGGCGAAAGTTCCAAACGAACTGGCATTGATCACCTGGCAGCACTGACTGCCGACCCCGGGCGGGGTTTATGTGATTGAGACCAGCCCGCGCCGGCATCACTCAATAAACAATGTGCCGACAGGCCGGGGGTTCGGTCGTGCGGCCGGCGCCCGGCGATGCCACGGCGTGAGGCGTTAACGGCCGCCGAGCGCATGATACGCTAATACCCCCGGAGTTGATTCGGATCACCGCGACAGGTAACTTGTCCAGTTAATATTTCAGGTCTGTAGGGAATTCACATACACGGAAACGCGATGCCAAAAATAAAAATCCTGATCGCGGTGCTTGTCCTGGCGGGCATTGCTGCCGGCGGTGCCTATTGGTACGTCGGTGGGCCGCGCACCGCGTCCGCCGCGCTGACCCTGTACGGTAACGTGGATATTCGCCAGGTGGCGCTGGCGTTCAACGTCGCCGAGCGCATTACGGAGATGGACGCCGAGGAGGGCGAGCAGGTAAAGAAAGGCCAACTGCTCGCGGTCCTGGACACCCGTCGCTTTAACAACCGCGTTGCCCAGGCCGAGGCCCAGGTGGCGGCCCAGCAACAAGTGGTCGCGGCACTGGTGGCCGGCTCGCGTCCTGAGGAAATCCACCAGGCCCAGGCAAATGCAAAGGCGGCCGAGGTGGAGGCGCACAATGCCCAGGTGATCGCCAAGCGGCAGGCCGACCTGCAGCGGCGCGGGCTGACCTCCAAGGAAAACACCGATGACGCCAGAGCGGCGGCGGACGCGGCCGCGGCGCGGCTCAGGGCGGCGCAGGCGGCGCTGGAACTGATCACAAAGGGCCCCCGGCAAGAGGATATCGCGGCGGCAAAGGCAAGCCTGCAGGCGTTGCAGGCACAGCTGGCCCTGGACCGCAACGACCTGGACGATGCGCGGCTGACGGCGCCCGTCGACGGCGTCATCGAAGATCGTATTCTGCAGCCCGGCGACATGGCGTCGCCGCAGACGCCGGTGTATACCTTGTCCCTGACCCAACCCCTTTGGGTGCGCGCCTACGCCGAGGAAACCGAGCTGGGTAAGATATTCCCGGGCATGCAGGCCACGGTGACCACCGACTCGTTTCCCGGCAAACAGTACCAGGGGTGGGTCGGCTTCATCTCGCCGACGGCGGAGTTCACACCGAAAAACGTCGAGACACCCGATGTGCGCACCAACCTGGTGTATCAGGTGCGGGTGTTCGTGTGCAATCCCAACAATGAATTGCGCCAGGGCATGCCGGCGACGGTGACGCTGCCCCTCCATCAGACGCCCGGGTCCAAGCCGGGGTGCGGACCCGCCGGTAACGAAACATCATCCGCCACGCCGGACGCCGCCGCGCCCTGAGGTGAACATGGCCGCACTGGGCGATGACACGCTGGCGCCGCCTCCCGAGGCGGCCGTCGCGGTCGAGGGCTTGGTCAAGCGCTTTCGCGGACCGGGCGGCGTGGTCACCGCCCTCAACGATCTCACCGCCCGCGTCACGCCCCGACAAGTGACCGGTCTCATCGGCCCCGATGCCGCGGGCAAGACAACGTTAATGCGGCTCGCGGCGGGCCTGTTGGCACCCGACGCAGGCCGCATCCTGGTGCTGGGCATGGACGTTGCAAAACAAAGCCTGCAGGTCCAGGCCGGCATCGGCTACATGCCGCAGCGCTTTGGTCTGTACGAGGACCTGACGGTTCAGCAAAACCTGGACCTGTATGCCGACCTCCAGGGCGTCACCCATGAGTCGCGGCCGCAGCGCTTCGAGCAGCTCATGCGCCTGGCGAACCTGACCCCGTTCATGAATCGCCTGGCGGGAAAGCTCTCGGGCGGGATGAAACAAAAGCTGGGACTTGCGTGCACGCTGGTGCGCCCGCCGCGCCTGCTGCTGCTCGATGAGCCCACCGTGGGCGTGGATCCGCTGTCGCGGCGCGAGTTGTGGGACATCATCTATCACCTGGTGGAAGACGGCGCCAGCATACTGCTGAGCACGGCCTATCTGGACGAGGCGGAGCGCTGCGCCGAGGTGCTGCTGCTGCACCAGGGAAGTCTGCTGGGCCAGGGCCCCCCCGGGGAGTTCACCGGCGGGATGAAGGGGCGCTGTTACACCCTGTCCGTGCCCGGCGGCGACAAGCGCGCTTTGCAGGAGAGAATCTCCCGCTCGCCGGCGGTGTTGGATGCGGTGATTCAGGGATCGCAGGTGCGGCTGGTGCTCAGAAAAGGCGCGGACAGCGCCGCCGCAGGCGATGTCCTGAGCGGCGAAGAACAGCAGCGCCTGCTGCGCGTTGAACCGCGTTTCGAGGACGCGGCCGTGGCCGCCGTCAAGGAACTGGAAGGGACACCGCCGCGGGAAGATGACCAACCACCCCGCGAGCGGGGGAGTGTATTACAACCCCCCCGCGCGGCGCCGGCCGGCGCGACCGCCGATGAGGCGGCCATCGAGGTGGACGAGGTCTCCAAGCGCTTCGGCGACTTTCGCGCCGTGGACGGCGTAAGTTTTCGCGTCAAGCGCGGCGAGATCTTCGGGCTGCTGGGTCCCAACGGCGCCGGCAAATCCACCACCTTTCGCATGTTGTGCGGCCTGCTGCCGCCGACCTCCGGGAACCTGCGCGTGGCGGGGGTGGATCTGCGCCGGGCCGCAGCAGCGGCGCGCGCCCAGATCGGCTACATGTCCCAGAAATTCGCGCTGTACGGCGGCCTGAGCGTGCGCCAGAACCTGACATTTTTCGCCAGCGCCTACGGTCTGGGCGGCACGACGCGGGACGAGAGAATCCACTGGGTATTGGACGAGTTCGGACTGCGTGAGGTGGCCGACGGGGTGAGCGCCGATCTGCCGCTGGGATTCAAGCAGCGCCTGGCGATGGGCTGCGCCCTCATGCACCGGCCGAAGATCGTGTTCCTTGATGAACCCACCTCGGGCGTGGACCCCCTGGCGCGGCGCGAGTTCTGGCGCCGCATCAACGCCATGGCGGGCGAGAACGTGACGGTGCTGGTCACCACGCATTTCATGGAGGAGGCCGAATACTGCGATCGCCTGTTGATCATGTATAAAGGCAAGAGCATCGCGCTGGGCTCGCCCGAACACCTCAAGGAACAGGCGAAAACGCCGCAACTGGCCGAGCCCACCCTGGAACAGGTATTCATCAAGCTTATCGAACAACAGGCGGGGGATCCCCGGTGAGCGGTCACGGCCACGAGACAACGCCCCGCGGCGGCAAGGCCATGCGCCTGACCGGCCTGGTGCGCAAAGAGACCTGGCAGATCTTCCGCGACCCCAGCAGCATCTCCATCGCCTTCGTGCTGCCGGTGATTCTGCTGTTGATATTCGGCTACGGCGTGTCCCTGGATGCGCGCGATGTCCCCATCGCGGTGGTGGTCCATGACCAGACAGCGGATACGGCAAGCTTTACCGCCGCTTTTAACCATTCGCGCTACCTGGTGGGACAGCCCATGCGCACCCTCGCCGAGGCCAAGCGCGCCCTCATGGACGGTCGCGTCAGGGGCATCGTCGTGCTGCGCAGTGACTATACGCGGCGCCTGCTGGCCCACCGCGATCCGGCCATCCAGGTCATCGTCGACGGCGTCGACGCCAACACCGCGCGCCTGGTCATCGGTTACGTGCAGGCGGTATGGGGCAGTTGGCTGCAGCAGCGCGCGTTGCACAGCGGTGTGGCGGACCAGACGCCGGTGGATGCCGAGCAGCGGGTGTGGTTCAACCCCGAGGTGCGCAGCCGCGACTTTCTCGTGCCGGGCCTGATCGCCATCATCATGACGCTGATCGGGGCGCTGCTCACCTCACTGGTGGTGGCGCGGGAGTGGGAGCGCGGTACCATGGAGGCGCTCATGGTCACCCCCGCCAGCGTCGGTGAGATACTGCTCGGCAAACTGATTCCCTACTTTATCCTCGGCATGGGGGGCATGGCCCTGTCGGTGGCCATGGCCATGGTATTGTTCAAGGTGCCCCTGGCCGGGTCCGCATGGGTGCTGTTCGGCACCGCCGCGCTGTTTCTGCTGGTGGCGCTGGGCATGGGGCTGTTGATCTCCACCGCGGCGAAAAATCAGTTCGCGGCGGGCCAGGTGGCCATCATCGTCACGTTCCTGCCCGCGTTTATCCTGTCGGGCTTCATCTTCGATATTGGCAGCATGCCGGCGCCGATCCAGTGGATCTCCCACCTGATCGCGGCGCGCTATTTCGTCGCCATCCTGCAGACGGTGTTTCTCGCCGGGAACGTGTGGCAGGTCATCATCCCCAACAGTGTCGCGCTGGTACTCATGGCGGCGTTTTTTCTCGGCATTACCTGGCGCATCAGCCATAAGCGGCTGGAGTGAGGCGCGACATGTGGCGGCGTATCTGGGCACTGGTGGTCAAAGAATTCCTGGCGATATGGAAGGACAAGCGCAGCCGCGCGGTGCTGATCGGGCCGCCGCTTCTTCAAGTCATCGTGTTCGGCTACGCCGCCACCTATGACCTCAATCACGTGGCCCTGGCGGTGTATGACGAGAACAAAAGCAGCGCCTCCCGTGAGCTGGTGGCGCTGTTCACCGGTTCGCCGGTGTTCAACAAGGTGGCCGACCTCAGAAACGAGGGGCAGATCGCCGCCATGATCGATGCCAAGAAGAGTGCGCTGGTATTGCACATCGGCCCGCAGTTTTCCCGCGACCTGGAGGTGAAGCGCCCGGCGCGGGTACAGCTCATCGTCGACGGCCGCGACTCGAACACTGCGTTGATCATTCTCAACTACACCCGCAGCATCATCCTGTCATTCAATCAGCAATGGGCCCGGGACAACAATCTTGCAGTGCCCGACGTGCGCCTCGAACCGCGCGCCTGGTTCAACCCGAACCTGTCCAGCCGCTGGTTCGTGGTGCCGGGCATCATTGCCCTGCTGACCATGGTGGTCAGCCTCATGGTGACGGCGCTGTCGGTGGCGCGCGAGCGTGAGCTGGGCACGTTTGACCAATTATTGGTGACCCCGCTGCGACCCCTGGAGGTGGTCATGGGCAAGACCCTGCCGGCGGTGATCATCGGCCTCTTCGAGGCCACCATCATTGTCCTCGCGGCGGTGGCGTGGTTTCACATCCCGTTCCTGGGGAGCCTCGCCATCCTGTATGCGGGCGTTCTGTTGTACCTGTTATCAGCCATCGGCGTGGGGTTGATGATTTCCTCCCTGGTCAGCACCCAGCAGCAGGCCATGCTCGGGGCGTTCATGTTTCTCGTCCCCTCCGTCATCCTGTCCGGCTTCGCAACACCCATCGCCAACATGCCCACGGCGGTGCAGTACATCACCTACCTCAATCCCATGCGCTACTTCCTGGTGGTGGTGCGCGGCGTGTTCCTCGAGGACGCGCGCATGGATATCCTGTGGCATCAGTTCTGGCCCATGGCGCTCATCGGTGTCATCACCCTGGCGATCGCGGGGGTGATGTTCCGCCACCGCCTGGAATGAGCCACCCGATACCATCATTTATGGTGTGTACTCTTATTCCCTCTCCCTCCCAGGGAGAGGGCAGGGGTGAGGGGGAGTAATAGACAAATACAATAAACCGAAAGCTGAAATAAATTTTTCGATCCACCTCATCCTAACGGCTTCGCCCCCCTCGCTTCGCTCTTCCCTCCCAGGGAGAGGGCAGGGGTGAGGGGGAGTAGCAGAACTTTTCCTTAGCGCCAACGGAGGGGCGGGACACGCTGGCGGGTGAGGTCTCCGCTTGTGACCGGCAAGCGCCTTACCGCATCACCTTGCCGGAAAACACCCCGGCATCCTTCCCGTCGGCGGTCGTCGCGCTGCGGAACTCCATGGAATTTTTGTCCTTGAACGAGAAGGTGATGTTTTCCTCCATCTTCTTGCCGTCCTGCATCCAGCTGTAGTGTGCCTTCATATCATTAGGGTCGGTCCATTGGGTGATG
>CAYXAX010000148.1:0-6759 GCA_964463055.1 uncultured Gammaproteobacteria bacterium
TTTCATGGGTGATGCCTGGGCGGCGCGGCTGGGCGAGATCTTGAACAGGCCGCACAGCGCCGTTGCGCCGATGAGTTTGATAAGACGTCGTTTTGTTTGGTCCGGTGTAGTGGTGAAGTCGTCGTTATTCATGGGTCCATTGAATAATATGCTGATTTTCTTGTGTCTGTGAGTGTTGAGTTACGCCGCGACCCATCCGGACTGCGCGATAGGCAGGGGGGAGAGGCGACCCGCACATTATACCCGTGAGATGTGCTCGCTGCTCTCGGTATTGACCTGATGGCCGGTCCGGGTTCCGGGTGCTCTACACATGTACCGTCTGGCGGTGTTCAGGGTGGCGGGCCTGGCGGCTGGCCAAGCGGGTGCGTTCTTGATGCCGGGGAGTGTCGACCTACGGGCTCACCATGGACAGGTGCGCAATTCTGATATAGGGCGTGGCGTCTTGGGTCATCACCATGCAGACCCGGCCGTAATGTTTTGATGCATAAGAAACGGCGCGCCGGCCAGAGATCGACGTGTGGCCGGCGGCCTGTATCAGGCGATTTTAAACATGTCTACGGTGGTCTTCAGGTCGGCGACCACCCCGGCCATCGCACTTGCCTGATCATCGATCTGCGTTGCGTGACCGCTCAGTACTTGAGCGCTCATCTGGACTTCGTGTATGTTCCTTGAAATCTCGTCGGAGGCGGTGGACTGCTGCTCGGTGGCGGTGGCAACGCTGTCGTTCAGATCCCTCAGCTGCTGGTTGAGCTTCTGGATCCCGCGCAGAGAATCGATGATCCCGTTCACCACATCTGCACTGTGTTCAACGGATTTTTTCGATATTACCATGTTGTCGATGGCGTCGCGGGTTTCAGTCTGAATACGCCTGATTTTTTCGGCGATCTCGTCCGTCGACTGCTTGGTCTTTTTCGCCAGATTGCGCACTTCGTCGGCAACCACCGCGAACCCCCGTCCCTGCTCGCCGGCGCGCGCCGCCTCAATGGCGGCGTTCAATGCCAGCAGGTTGGTTTGCTCGGCGATGCCGCTGATGACCGTGACGATATCCCCGACTTCCTCGGCGGAGTGTGAAAGCAATTGTATCTTGTCGCTGGTCTGCTCAACCTCCATTTTCACCTTGCTCATTTCAGCCAGGGTGATAGTCGCTTCATTTTCCATGCTGTGACTGGCGCTTCTGTCCGCTTCAGTTGCATAGGTAGCGGCCTCCGCGGCGCTCTTTGCTACCTCTCTGACAGAGCCGGCCATCTCTTCGGTCGCCGCGGCCGAGCGGGTTGTATACGATAACTGGTCGTCGCCGATTTTGTTTATATTTTTGGCATTGGCCATGAATTCCGTTATGGATCCGGAAAGATTTCCCGTCAGACCAGTGATCTTTTTTACAAGATCATGCAGTGATCCTCTCATGTTGAGGATGTCATTAAGCAGCCGAGAGAGTTCGTCTTTTCCGGTCCAGGAACCCTCTTTATCGTCCGCCCGGTAAACCAGGTCGTAATGCGCGATGCGTCCCGCCAGTGCTGTGGCGCGTTTCAGCGGTCTTACGATGGAGCGATAAATCAAAACGGTCGTAATTATGGCAATGGCAATGCACGACAGCATCAGGATTAAATTGATATGCATTGCCCTGGCGATAATGTTCACCGAGTCGATGATGCTGTTATCCATGGTGGTCAGACCATCTTCCCGCTTTTGGTCATGGGCGGTGAACTCCGCGGCCATGGTTTTTTGAAGTTTATCAATGCCGGCTCTTATGGATTTCGCGACTTCGAAAAACACGGCAAGTTTCGCCTTGGTGTTGGACCCAAGCCGGCCTTCGCTTTGGTAGGCGGCAATCACATCATCCGAGGCCTTTTTCAGATCGGGCAGTCTGTGCTGAATGGCAGTGAGCTGACTGGTGCCGTCGTCGGATGTGACCTCATTTGAAATGTCATTGCCCATCGATATGAGTTGAGCCTCATATTGATGGATGTCCTTGAGCATCCGGCCCTTTTCCTGGTCGCTTTCCGAGACCAGGTAGGTATTCAGCGCGTTTTCCGTGTCGACGAGGGGACTGACCCATTTTATGGCGGCCATCTCCGCTTGGGCGACGATATTGGCCAGAGCGGAGTTCGATGTGATATCGGTACTGGACTGCGAGAATATCTTTTGATGCTGATCAAGCTGCCTCAAATTATAAAGAGTATATGAACCGGTCGTGGCCAGAAGAAAAATCAATAACCCAAAGCCGATTACTAATCTTTTGCTGATTGTCATGCGTTCGAACGGATTGTGAATCATATAATCTTCCTGCCGACTGAAGAGGTTGTGAGTAATGTATTTATAAGGAGCTCGACGAAATCATGTAAGCGCAAAAGTTCGATTTTTTTCGTGTTACCTAACATTTACATAACATTTACGTAACATTATCGCCTCGAAAATGCAGATCTTTAGCCCAGGCATGCTCGCCGCACTGCTTTAATAAAGCCCGGCTCATCATGAAGTTGTAATTAACGGCGGTTCTGTTTTGATCCGAGACGCTGAAGTGTGACTTTTCGACATCTAAAAGGGGGCGGGGTAGATATCGGTTTTTCTAATATTAGAAAAAATGCGTGAAGGGCCTGATCGTTAAGGAAAAAAGTCGGGGTTTACCGCGCGTGATCCATTGAGCGGAGGCGGCGGGTTTGCGTTGGAACGTCGAATTTATTTTACTCAGGCGCGTGAGATGTATTCGCCGCTTTCCGTGTTGATCTTGATAACCTCGCCCGGTCCCAGGTACTCAGGTACCTGCACCACCAGGCCGGTGCTCAGGGTGGCGGGCTTGGAGCGCGCCGAGGCGGAGGCGCCCTTGATACCTGGTGCGCACTCGGTGATTTCCAGGGTCACCGTGGACGGCAGCTCGATGCCGATGACCTTGTCGTCGGCGATGAGGGCGTAGAGTCCCTCCAGGCCGTCACTGATATAGAGCAGCTCATCGTCGATCATCTCCGTGGGCACGGTAAATTGCTCGTAGGTCTCGCTGTCCATGAAGGTGCAGCCGTCGCTGTCGCGGAACAGAAGCTGCACCGGGCGGCGGGAGAAGTCCATGGGCTCGACGTTATCGTCGCCCTTGAAGCTGCGCTCGAATTTCTGCCGTGTCACCACGTTTTGACCCCGGGCCTTGTACAAGGTATTGCCGCTGCGGGAAGAGGCCGTCTGCACCGTGACCTGTCTGATCAGGATATTCTGGCCTTCTACATTGATGACCATGCCCTTTTTCAATTCGTTTGCCTTCATGACGTTCTCACTGCTATCTCAATTGTCTATGTACGCGTCGATTTGGCGTCGGCGTCCGGCGCCTTGGGGTGCCGAAATACCCTTTGTTTGATGATCTGGAGAAAGACGGCGCCAGACGGCGGGGACTGATTCCACCGCCACCGCAGCTATTCGGAAAAGCCGGCACGTGCCGATTTGAGATCTACGTTGCAGAGGAACTATACATCTTCCAATCACTCTACAGTGTGTCGGCGCGCGCGGGCCGATAGAGTATATATAAAATTCCTGATATTTCACACGGCAGGTCACGGATATGCATGCGGTTTGACGAAGGTCTAATCTCCGCTGCCTATCCAAACGATATTATAGAGTGATGTCATCCGGTAGAAGGAACCCTTCATCGAAAGCATATGACCATAGACGTATCGCGCTCCGACGTGTGGGTGCCACTGGAGACCCGGAGAAGCCCTAAAAACCACAGAAAACGGATCTTTTTTGGCGTTTTTGTCAGCGCTTGCATCATAGGTCTCGGTTATACGTTTATTCGCCCCCCGATCTACCTTGGTACCGCCAGCCTCGTTTTCTCTCCTCCCGAAAGGGTTTCCACAGGGGTGGCGCTGCAATCCGCCGGACACGCGCAGACACAGGCGACGATTGCGGTGAATGAGGGCGATGGGGTATCCGATACGCAGACAATCCAATTCCTCATGACCGAGCTCGAAAGGCTTACCAGCCCGTCACTCATGGAGGCGGTTGCTAAGCGTCTCAGCGCGGCAAATTCCGATGCGCCGACGGTCAGCAGGCTGCAGACGATGCTGCAGGCGTCCCGCGTTCCGGGGACCAACATCATAGACCTGCATGCCGAAGGTCACGACGCGGCTGCACTGCCCGTTATCCTGAATGCCTGGATCCAGGCGTACCTCGATGAATGGAGCGCCTCCCACCGGAGCGCGTCGGCGTCCGCGCTGGACCAGCTGCGGGACCGGGTGAAGTCACTGCAGCAGCAGGTGGAGGCGAAGCGCAAAGAGGTGGATGATTTCCAGAATAAATACGGCCTTATATCCGCTGACAATGATGAAAACGAGGCGCCTGCCAGGATCAAGAGCCTCACGCTGGCACTGAACGATGCCAAAAACGCGCAGGTCACCGCCCAATCGAATGTTCAGTCCATGCGGAGCAGCATTGCCCACGGCACGCCCATCATCCTCCCGGAGGACAAGGCGGCGCTGTCCAGCCTGGAAAGTGAAGCGGTCAAGCTGCGCGAAAAAATCGCCGACAAGGAATACGGATTTACCCCGCTGTACATGGCCAAGGACCCCGAACTGGCGTCGCTGAAATCCAGTCTCGCTGGTATTGAATCCAGGATCAAGCAACAGCGCGCCTCAAGCCAGGACGCCGCGCTGAGCCAGGCACGCCAGGCGGAGACCAGCGCGCAGCAGACAGTGGAACGCCTGACCCGCAAACTGCGCGACGGCCGCCGGGCCGCCATGAATTTTGAATCACGGCACGAACGGCACAAGGCGCTGCTGGGGGAGCTCAATGACATTCAGGCACTCTATAATGCCGCCCAGAACCGGCTGGTGGAAATGCAGGCCAGCGATAGCAGTCATGTTCCCCAGGTGAGTCTGCTGGATCCGCCGTCCGTCCCGGATCGGCCGGTATATCCCGAGTACATGCGTGATGCAGGCATCAGCATGGCGGTATCCGTCTTGCTCGGGTTGCTCGCGGTGTGGTTCGCCGAATTCCTGATGCGTCCCAGTGCGCCGCTCGCGCAGCCCGTCATGCCCAACATACAAATCGCGGCGTTCCCGGATTACGCCGCTCACGGCGGACCTGCCGCAGCGCCGTCCGGCACTGCACTGTTGCCGCCGGCCGGCGTGGATAATCTGCCCCGTGAGCTCACCGGCGCCGAGGTGACTGCCCTGCTCGGGGCGGCGGCGAGCGACAGCCTGTTAGTGCTCGCGACGGTGCTAAGCGGCCTGACGCTCGAGGACCTGGCATCATTGAAGTGGGACGATATCGACATTGAAGGCGGAGTCATGCACCTCCCGGACGGGCGGGTGTATACGATGCAGGCGCCGTTGCGCTCATTGCTCGCCCGGCGTGGGCCGGGCGCTCCCGGAACGGTACTGTTCGCCGATCCGGACGGCAAGCCGCTGACGGTCGCGGACCTGGAGGGCCTGATTGCCTGTGCCGCCTATGATGCGGGCATCGGCGCCGCGGCAGACATCACCGCGCGGGTGTTGCGCCATACCTACGTTGCGTTCCTGGTACGGCAAGGGCTGCGCATGGGGGAGCTCAGCCGGCTGGTCGGGCATGTGCCGCCCCTCCTGTTCACTGCCTACGGCCGCCTTGCACCCCCTGGTGCGCATGTGTCACTGAACCGGATCGATGCGATATTGCCTGCACTGCGCCAACTGTCGGATCCGGCCTGACGACGATATATCACCCGGCGGATTTGGCGCCCACTTTGCTCGTAAGTGGCTTGTTCGGCACTTCGATACCCTGGCTGTGCAGATAGTCGTCGTAGTTGCCGTTGAAATTGGCCACGCCGCGCGGGCTCAGCTCGATGATGCGCGTCGCCAGGGAGGAGACGAATTCACGGTCGTGACTGACGAAGATCACCGTCCCCGGATAGTTTTCCAGGGCGGCGTTCAACGACTCGATGGACTCCATGTCGAGATGGTTGGTGGGCTCATCCATCACCATGACGTTGGGCCTTTGCAGCATCAGCCTGCCGAACAGCATGCGGCCCTGTTCGCCGCCGGAGATGATCCTCACGGATTTCTTGAGTTCGTCCTGGGAAAACAGCAGGCGTCCGAGGACGCTGCGTACCGCTTGTTCGTCGTCACTGGGCTTTTTCCATTGGCTCATCCAGTCGAACAGCGTCATGTCCGTGGCGAAATCGGCCGCGTGGTCCTGGGCGAAGTAACCGATGGCCGCGTTCTCCGCCCACTTGATCATGCCGTGATCCGGCTTCAGGTCACGCACCAGGCAGCGCAGCAGCGTGGACTTGCCGATGCCGTTGGTGCCGATGACGGCGACGCGCTCGCCGGCCTCGATGGTCAGGTTGAGACCGCTGAAAAGCGCTGTTTCCGTATAACCCTTGCTTAATCGCTTGACCTCCAGCGCCAGGCGGTAGAGCTTCTTTTCCTGCTCGAAGCGGATGAAGGGGTTGGCGCGGCTCGACGGCTTGATCTCCTCCAACTGGATCTTTTCGATCTGCCGGGCGCGCGAGGTGGCCTGCTTGGCCTTGGACGCATTGGCGGAAAAGCGGCTGACGAAGGTCTGCAACTCGGCGATGTGGGCCTTTTTCTTGGCGTTGTCCTCCAGCTGTCGTTCGCGTATCTGGGTGGAGGCGGTCATGTACTCGTCGTAGTTGCCCGGATAGACGCGCAGCTCACCGAAATCCAGGTCCGCCATGTGGGTGCACACCCGATTCAGGAAATGGCGGTCATGGGAAATAATGACCATGGTGCTGGCGCGTGCGTTGAGCATCTCTTCCAGCCAGCGGATGGTGTTGATGTCCAG
>CAYXAX010000149.1:0-6677 GCA_964463055.1 uncultured Gammaproteobacteria bacterium
CATGAGGAAAAGGCGAAATACAATGATGGGGTTGATAAGGGTATCAAGAACCTTGAGGAAGAACTGGGAAAGGCCAAGCGCCTGATTCAAGATGACGAAGGCAGGCAGAAGCTGGCAGCTTTTGACGAGTCCTGGGCAAAATACAAGGAACTTGCCGGCAAGGTCGTCTCGCTGGAGTTGAATAGCACGTCAAAGAGCGCCGATAACGACGCGGTCACCATTGCCATGGGTTCTCTGCGCAAAGAGGCTGACACAGTTGATAATCTGATGTCGGATCTGGCGGCGATAAAGGAAAAGAACGCCCAGTCCCTGTCGGATGAGACGACGAGGATATATCACAGCAGCTGGACGTTCATGGTGACACTGGTGGTGGTGGGAGTCATATGCGCGCTATTGCTCGGCGCGATTATTACCGCGGGACTGCTGCGCCAGCTGGGCGGGGAACCGTCCTACGTGATGGGTATTGCGCAGAGTGTGGCGGAGGGTGACATGACTATGCGTATCCAGACAAAGGGCAAGGATCAGGGCAGCATCCTGTTTGCCATGAAGGCCATGGTGGAGAAGCTCTCCCAGATCATCGGCGAGGTGAGGTCCGGCGCGGACAGCCTGTCCAGCGCATCGGAACAGGTCAGTGCCACCTCTCAATCTCTGAGCCAGGCATCGTCCGAGCAATCCGCCAGCGTGGAGGAGACCAGTGCCTCCATCGAGCAAATGACGGCGTCCATCAATCAAAATACGGAAAACGCGAAGGTCACCGACGGCATGGCATCAAAGGCGGCCAAAGAGGCGACGGAAGGCGGTGAGGCGGTGAAAAAGACTGTGTCCGCCATGAATCAGATCGCCGAGAAGATAAGTATCATTGACGATATCGCGTACCAGACCAATTTGTTGGCGCTCAATGCCGCAATCGAGGCGGCGCGGGCCGGTGAGCACGGCAAGGGATTCGCCGTCGTGGCTGCTGAAGTGCGCAAGCTGGCTGAGCGTAGCCAGGTGGCGGCCCAGGAGATCGGCGAAGTGGCAAAGGACAGTGTATCGCTGGCCGAGATGGCGGGTAACCTGCTTGACGAGATCGTGCCCAGCATTCGCAAGACCTCCGAGTTGGTCCAGGAAATTACAGCGGCATCCGAAGAGCAGTCCTCGGGCGTCGGCCAGATCAATACGGCTGTTAATCAGTTGACGCAGATTACCCAGCAGAATGCCTCCTCCTCCGAGGAGCTTGCCGCCACCGCCGAGGAGATGAGCGGTCAGGCCGAACAGCTGCAGCAATTAATGAGCTACTTTAAGGTGACCACTAACCACGCCGCTGCGCTCGCCGGAACCGGGGCGGTGAAAAGCACGCATGTTTCCGCTAAGAAGGCGGGTGCGAGTCCAGCCAAGGCGGCACGTGCCGAAACACCCAGGAAGGTTGCGGCTAACGATTACGATACCAGCGAATTTACCGAATTCTAAGGGAGATGGACATGGGCGAGGCGATTCGTTCCGATTCACTGCATTCGGAGGCAGCCGAGGCACAGGGTCATCAACAATATCTGACCTTTTTGCTCGGTGAGGACCTGTTTGCCATCGGCATACTCAAAATCAAGGAGATCATCGAGTACGGCAGCCTGACCACCGTCCCGATGATGCCGGACTACATCCGCGGTGTAATCAACCTGAGAGGAGCTGTCGTTCCGGTCATCGACCTGTCGGCGCGGTTCGGCAGGGAGCGCTCAAGCGTCCACCGCCGCAGCTGTATCGTGATTATCGAGATACAAGGCGATGGGGAGCATCAGGACATTGGGGTAATGGTTGACGCGGTCAACGAGGTCCTGGAGATTCTGTCCCGTGACGTGGAGCCGCCGCCGTCCTTCGGTGCAAAGATCCGCGCCGATTTCATCAAGGCGATGGGCAAGGTGGACGGCGACTTCGTCATTATTCTCGATGCGGACAGGGTATTATCCGTGGACGAGATGGCGATGTTGTCCGGAGTCGGGGCGGATGTTTCCAGGCATGCGTGCGCCGATTCAGGCGCCAAACCCGCGGCCATCTCCGAGGAGGCCAGTGCGCAAACCTGATGGAGAACAGCACGGCGATGGACGCGGTCTCCATCACAGACCATGAGTTCGGCCAGTTTCAGGCGCTGCTGCAGCGGATCGCGGGCATCAACCTCTCGTCCAGCAAGAAGGCGTTGATCTGCAGCCGTCTTGGAAAGCGGCTCAGGCAATTCGGTCTGGACAGTTACGGCGCCTATTACAAGCTTCTTGAGAGTGGGAAGGAGCCCGACGAGCTGCAAACGGCCGTTGACCTGTTGACGACCAATGAAACATATTTCTTTCGCGAGAATAAACACTTCGACTTCCTGGCGGGCAAGATTCTCCCCAAGGTCAATCCTTATCAAAGGCCGTTCCGGGTGTGGAGCGCGGCATCCTCAACCGGAGAGGAGGCCTACACCACGGCCATGATACTCGCGGACCGCCTTGGCGATAAGCCGTGGGAGATTGTGGCGTCGGATATCAGTACCAAGGTCTTGGACAAGGCGCGCAGGGGGCAGTACCCCATGGAGCGTGCTGAAAAGATTCCAAGGGAATACCTGACCCGTTATTGCCTCAAGGGGATTGGCCGTCAGGAGGGTACATTCTTGATCAAGCCGATACTTCGCGGACGGGTCAGATTCGGGCAAATCAACCTCAACAACGCCTTGCCTGATCTGGGCGAATTCGACGTGATATTCCTCAGGAATGTCATGATCTATTTTGAGGCGGCGACAAAACGCCAGGTGATCAGCCGCGTCCTGTCCCATCTTCGCAGCGGTGGATATCTCATGATCGGTCATTCGGAGAGTCTTAACGGCATTACCGATTCGTTGCATTCGGTTATGCCGTCCCTTTATAGAAAACCTTAATCGAAGGTGTGAACCGTGAGGTGAACGTTGTCCTTCAGCCTGGTGAGTTTTACTTCGGTAAATGTCCTGTCCGGATCAGTACCCTTCTGGGCTCATGCGTCTCGATATGCCTGTGGCACCCGAGCCTGAAGATCGGTGGCATGTGCCATTACATGCTTCCAAGCCGCTCGCGCAAGCGTCATGGCGATTACAGCGGCAGATACGCCGATGAGGCGTATGATTTGTTTTTGACCGAATTGCAAAAGACCGCGACGCAGCCTCAGGATTATGAGTTGAAGCTGTTCGGCGGGGGTAATATGTTTGTTCGAGATGGCGATGTGATAACCGATTTACACGGGTACACGGCACCCCAAGGGGTAATCAAACGCACCAACATCGCCGTTCAGAATGTGGCAACTGCCAAGGACTTGGCCAGCATATACGGATTCAAAGTCAAGGCGGAGGACCTCGGCGGGATCGGATACCGGCAGGTCCTGTTCGATCTGGAGAATGGTCGTGCATGGTGCCGACATCATGCCGTTGGTATACGCGCTAATGTACGATAAAAGGAGGTGAATGGGATATGAAAAAGGTTCGGGTCTTGATTGTTGACGACTCCGCGGTGGTACGTCAGGTGATGTCGGCGACGCTGCAGGAAGACCCCGATATACAAGTGATAGGCGCAGTGTCAGACCCGCTGTTTGCCATTGAGCGTTTAAAAAAGGAATGGCCGGACGTGATCGTCCTGGATGTGGAGATGCCGCGCATGGACGGGATAACGTTTTTGAAGAAAATAATGAGTGAACATCCCACGCCGGTTGTCATTTGCTCCACCCTGACGGAGGCCGGTGCCGCGACCACCATGCAGGCCCTTTCCGCCGGTGCTGTGGGCATCGTCTGCAAGCCGAAGGTCGGTGTTAAGGATTTTCTGCAGGACAGCTCGGCCGATCTGGTGCACACGGTAAAGGTGGCGTCCCACGCAAATATTCGTAATCTTCAACGTGCGCTGCCTTCGGCGACACGCAAGCGGGATGTGAAGACCGAAAGCGCCCCGCCGGTCGCCGCCCATGCCATGAAGCAGACCACCGAACGGGTCATCGCCATCGGGACATCCACCGGCGGTACCCAAGCACTGGAACTGGTGCTCAGCTCTTTGCCGCGAGTTACGGCGGGAATCGTCGTTGTTCAGCACATGCCTGAGCGATTTACCGCGCTGTTCGCCGATCGCCTCAATAAGATCTGCGAAATCGAGGTCAAGGAGGCCCAGAACAATGACCGAGTACTGCCCGGCCGTGCGCTGATCGCTCCCGGTGGACGCCATATGAGTCTTAAAAGAAACGGCGCCTACTATTTCGTTGAGGTTGCGGACGGACCGCTGGTTAACCGGCATAAACCGTCCGTCGACGTATTGTTTCGGTCTGTGGCCAAGTTCGCGGGAAGAAACGCGGCCGGCTTCATCATGACGGGCATGGGAGACGACGGCGCCTCGGGGCTGGCCGAGATGCACACGGCGGGGGCTTATACCGTTGCCCAGGATCAAGCCTCGTGCGTCGTGTTCGGCATGCCTGGAGAGGCCATTAAGCGTGGTGGTGTGGACAAAATCGTAGCGCTGGACAAGATAGCGGCGGAAATCGTCAAGTATGGGGCCGGCGCCTAGGCGGCCACCGGTGACTTAACCCTCGCTTAATGGCTCCCACCAAGCCGGTGTCCACCGGCTGTTATTAATACATTGAATATTCAATAAAAAAATGGCCGGTGGCGGGCGTGTCCCGTCGCAAACCGGGAGCATGCGCGTTTCTATTCGGATCGATTTTCTCGACTGTAAAGCTAAAAACGATTATATACTATAACATTAAAGTCTAATATAGTATGACGTTCAATGTTGGGGGGTTTGTGCGGTGAAAAGAGAAAAGCATAGCAAAAACTATTTGACGCCCCAGGAAGCTGCTGACCTGCTCATGGTCTCGCCGGTAACAGTGAGGCAGTGGGCGCATAAAGGTCTGTTGCGGTCAATGAGCACACCGGGTGGCCATCGACGCTTTGCGCGTAATGAGATTGAGCGATTCGCCAAGGAGCATGGGACGGTCCCGCAGTCATCTGTGCACAACGGACTCAGGATTCTGATCGTGGATAATGATCGGCAGGAGGCGACCCGTGTTTCCGAGTTGCTGAGCGGCATGTCGCGGGACCTCCTCATGCGGGAGGCCCACGACGGGTTTGATGCCGGAAGGCTGGTCCAGTCCTTCAACCCTCACGTAATGCTGCTGGATTTGAAAATGCCCGGGTTGGATGGGATCGAAGTTTGCAGGCACTTGAAGGGCGACCCCACCACGAGGGCGATTCGGATCATCGGCATGACAGGCGATGCCAATGAAAAAAATATTCGTGGTTTTGAAGGCGCAGGGGCGGAGGCCTGTCTGAAAAAGCCATTTGACAGAGCACACCTGAGGGAGATTATTGGTTTTGATCGGTCGATACAATACGCATAATCGAAGATCGATCTGGGATGCTTAACAAGCTGACCGTACGGTCATCCATGCATAATCATGCTGCGAGCGCGTTTCCTGATCTGCTTGGCGTTCCGTCGTGCAGGTGATGGTTCGAACGTCACAAGCTGGCGCTTGCTTTAACTGACTTTCCGGGCGCCGTTGGATCCCTGAAGACTGATGTCTGCGCCGTGGCTGATGTACTTGCCGAGCGAGCCATACCCCGTATCTAATAACAAGGCTGGAGATGGCGGAACAAATGCTTTCACACCGCCTTGACCGCCTGTGATTGGCCGCGGTTGTTATCATGACACCTGAGTCGCGAGCAGGTGGCTGACACGGGCATCTGCGATTTTTACTCCATCGGCATCGAAGGCGCCCGCCAAGTGGCGGCCCTCCGGCAGATCAGCGATCCCCATATCTTCAATTAATCACTTGCTAGCGGTTGTCATCGCGGGCATGTTTGTCCGCGCCGGTTGGAAGCATAATTAACGCTTGCTAATGAGAATGGTTATCATTTACAATTGCTGTTGTTAAAAGGTATTGGCGGGAGATATCTGCATGCGGGTCAGCAAGTTGGGTTATATAGCCACATTATATCTCGGGTTGATTGCCGGGTCCGTCCAGGCGTCTGAGCAAGATACCGGGTATCACCTGGTCTTCACCGAGGACCAGCAGTTCCAGCCCGCCAATCTTGAGATCCCGCCGGGGAAACGTGTGCGCCTTATTGTTGAAAACCAATCCACCGTTCCCGCGGAGTTTGAGAGCTTCGAACTCAACCGAGAAAAGATCGTGGTGCCCCACGGCCACATCATTATCTATCTCGGTCCACTGGACCCCGGCACCTACAACTATTTTAATGATTTCAACCGCGCCACCAAGGGCACCATCACTGTCACCAAATAGCCTTCGACTCGAGGTATCGGTATGCCTGTGCAGTTATCCGCGGTAAAGCAATCTCTGGAATCACGCCAAGCGCCTAAGTGGGGTGGTGCCCTGGTCATGGCCACCAGCCTGATCACCGGTATATTGATAACCGCGGCCCCGTCCGCGGTGCGGGCTGCGGAAGAATATCAAATTTATTCGCCTTTGGTGGTGCAGGGGGAGAAGGAGTTTGAGTTCCGCGCCACCTATAGCGAAGACAGCTCACCCGCGCGGAACGGAGACCAGGGATATCTCTTTTCCATCGGCAAGGCGTTTACCGACTACTGGGCTACGGAAGCGTATGCGATTTTCGAACGACTTCCGGGGGAGTCGCTGCGCGCCAGGGGGGTGGAATGGGAGAACCGGTTCCAACTCGCCCCGCAGGGCAAATACTGGATGGACTTCGG
>CAYXAX010000150.1:0-6636 GCA_964463055.1 uncultured Gammaproteobacteria bacterium
CTGCGACCTGCGACCTGCGACCTGCGACCTGCGACCTGCGACCTGCGACCTGCGTATTTAATCCGTCTCAAACCCCGCAAACGTCTCGGCTCTATCAATCGTTTCGCAGGCCACGTCGCTGACGCGCGCATGCGTCGGCCCTTCCCACAGCCATGCCCGCAGTTGTGAAAGGCGCTCTTCAGGGCCGCATGCGATGACCTCCACGCGCCCGTCGGGCAGGTTGCGTGCACGGCCCCGCAGGCCAAGTTCCACCGCCTTGTTGCGTGTGGCGGCGCGAAAAAACACGCCTTGGACACGGCCTGATATCAAGCAACGAACACAGCTCACGGTGAGCCCCCTCAGGAAATGTCGGATTTGTCACGCGCAGGGGTCGGCAGGCCGCGCTGCAGCGACTCCGTGTCGATGAGCTGCTCGATACCCTTGCGCGTGATCTGACCCACCAGGGTGGTCGCGACATTTCCCTGCGGTGTAATGACATACGTGGTGGGCAGGCCCAGAATGGGGCCCAGCTTCTGCGCATCCATGGGGTTTGTACGCAGCACGGGGTAGCTCATGTGATGATCGTGCATAAACGCAACCAGGTCTTTAATACCGATGGATTCATAGTCGATTCCCAGTACCACCACTTTGTGATCCTTGTATTCCTTTGACAGGGTGATCAGTTGGGGGATTTCCGCGAGACAGGGTTTGCACCACGTGGCCCAGTAATTGACAATGACCCACTTGCCCCTGTAATCGGCAAGATTGTGCCGGGTGCCGGCGGTATCCGTCAGGCTGAAGTTCAGCGCGCTCTGTTTGGCGGGCTGCGCCTGTTGCGCACATCCGCCCAGCGCGGTGAGGGTATATAATGCAACGACAAAGCGGTATACACGGCTGGTAAATATGGTCTTACACATAACTCTGTGGCTGGCGAGGGCTGCGGATTATTTCACGCCGATCGAGGCTGGTTGGCGCGGTGATACGGGCATTATATATGTTCGCCCTGCTTGAGGGGAGATAACGCGATATGGGGCATGATCAATATCGAATTGAACGTGACAGTCTGGGAGACTACCAGGTCCCGGTGGATGCCTGGTACGGCGTGCAGACGGCACGGGCCGTGGGGAACTTTCCCATCAGCGGTCGGGGGCCGGACCGCGATTTTGTCCGCGCCCATGTGCGGATCAAGCGCGCCGCCGCCGTGGCCAACCACAACGCCGGCTGGCTGGACGGAAAGCTGATGACGGCCATCGTGCAGGCATGCGATGCCATTCTCGGCGGTAAATACATGGATCAGTTCGTTGTGGACCGATTTCAGGCCGGGGCCGGCACCAGCCATAATATGAATACCAACGAGGTGATCGCCAACCTGGCCAATGTGGCGCTGGGAGGTGAACGCGGCCGCTATGAGCCGGTCCACCCCAATGATCACGTCAACATGGGTCAGAGCACCAATGATACTATTCCCACGGCGATACGCCTTGCCGCCTTGGCCAAGCTGCCGGCGTTGACGGCCACCGTGCATGCGATGGCCCATGAATACGATCGCCTGGCCGAGGCCGAACGGGACACGGTGAAGAGCGCTCGCACCCATCTGCAGGATGCGGTACCCACCACCATGGGGCGTGAGTTCCACGCCTATGCCTGGACGCTGCGCCGGTGTGCCGCGGATATCGAAGCAGTCCGGCCCGCGTTGTGTCAGACCGGTCTCGGGGGGAGTGCCGCCGGCACGGGTCTGAATACCGCGCCGCACTATATGCAGGGCGCGGCCGATGAACTGGCGCGCCTGACCGGCGATCCCATCCGGCCAGCTGAGGATATCGCGGCGCAGATGCAGTCCATGCACGATATCCAGAGATTGTCCTCGGCCATCCGCGACTTGGCGCTGGAGCTGACGCGTATCTCCAACGATATGCGCCTGCTGGCGTCGGGGCCGCGCACCGGCCTGGGTGAGATTGCGCTGCCGCCGGTGCAGCCCGGTTCAAGCATCATGCCGGGCAAAGTCAATCCGGTGATGTTCGAGATGCTGAACCAGGTCTGTTTCCAGGTGCTCGGTCAGGATGCGGCCGTCGCCGCCATGACTCAGGCGGGACAGTTGGAGCTGAACGTGATGATGCCAGCCCTGGGATCGGCGCTGTTCGATGCCATGGACTGGCTGACCAACGCCGTGACCGCGGCCACCGACAAGAACCTGAAGGGCCTCACCGTCAACCGGGAGCGCTGCGCCGCCTTTCTTCACAGCAGCGTCGGTCTTGCAACCCTGCTGAACACCCGTATCGGCTATAGCAAGGCGGCGGAGATCGCCAAGGAGTCGGAGAAAAGTGGACGACCAGTGCGCGAACTTGTGGAGCAGCATGGTCTTATGACCGGCGCAGCGTTCGACGAACTGGTGCTCAAGGCTGCCAGGGACGGAAAAATTGAATAAGAGACAATAAAGTAATACAGATTATCACTCCCCCTCACCCCGGCCCTCTCCCTGGGAGGGAGAGGGTGGAAGAGCGGGACATTGCTCTGTATGTGTTTAATTCCTTCTCCCTCTCAGGGAGAAGGCTAGGATGAGGGGGAGTTGATAAAGATATATTCCTTAACAAACCCGAAACTTTTTATTTATGTATGCCCCCCTCCCTCCGGTTTCGCCGGCGCCGCTGCTTTCGCATGTTCCGGCTGGGCATGGGTGATATATATGGCTGCCCCAATGAGAACGATGCCGATGGCCAGATAGAGCAGATTCAGGGGGGTATCGAAGTCCATATCGATAGCCTTTTCAAAGAACTTCACGATCAGAATCAGCAGAATGACCTTGGCCAGCCGGGATTTCAAGTCGTCCAGACTGCGGATCAGCAGGACGCTGGATGACGTCTCCGAGCGCTCCGCCATGTCTATCTTGCTGATAAACAGTTCGTATAGTCCCAAGCCGAAGATCAGCAGGATCGTTCCGAGAAGATAGCCGTCCACCACCTCAACGACATGGGCCACCGTCGTGCCGCGCAGACTGGTGCGGGCGGCGTCATCCAGTGCAGGGGAGGCATAGTGTGTCAGGTGGGCTATGGTGTAGACGGCGTCGACAGTGGCGATGAAGAACATGGACAGGCTGGCCGCGACGCTGACCACGACGGCCATCAGCACGATAAGCCGGCTCTGCCACAGCACGCCTTCGAAGATCTGTTCGTACCTTTTCATTCTTCTGCCCAAAATACACTACCCCTGGATGTGCGGCCGGCTGCCGGGATTTTATACAACATTTCACGGACTGGCGAGATGGGCTGTCAGCGCCCGCGTGACAGCTCTTTATGACGCCCGACCGGCGTTTGCCGCGGGGCGGGGCGAAGCGTCCTTTTCCCGTGTCCCGTGTTGTTCATCATAAAGAGTAATCAGCTTGATATCCATGGCTTGGTCGAGGGAGGCATTGGCTTTGGACAATGCACGTGCCAAGGCGCTGTTCCAGGGGTGTTCGTCTGTCCACGGCCCCGTCGTCTCCGGCAGTGTTGCGGGCAGGGCGCGGTAAAGGTCGCGCAGGGTCAGGCCGGACGCATCGCGGGACAGTGACCAATTGCCGTCCTGGGTGGCATGGACCAGCTTGTGCGTGTGCAGCATATCCAGCAGCGTCAGCAGGGTTGCATCGCTGAGATTCGGTTCCCGGTCCAGCAGTTCGGCGCCGGAAAGGCTGGTTCCCTGGTGCTGCGCGCGGGACAGATGACCGATGAGATGGAAGACGGCCACCAACTCCATGCCGCTGATATCCACCTCTTCCACGGTGCCGCGTTCACTGTGGTAATTTGCGGCGCAATACGTCACTTCGGCGCCCAGCAGGGCAATGACCCACGAGATATAGACCCATAGCAGAAAGATCGGGATGGCCGCCAGCGTTCCGTAGATCACGGCGTAGGTGGGTACTTGCGTGACATAAAGTGTGAAGCCCCTTTTGGCCACTTCAAATAATACCGCGGCGGAGACGGCGCCGAGCAGGGCATGGCGTATGCGCACGGGACAATTGGGGACGAGGGTGTACAGTATCGTGAAGGCGGTGACCGTGAACACGAAGGGCAGGAATCCCAGCAGCATCGCCTTAACATTGCCGCCGACGGTTTCCTGTATCAGGGGCAGGGACGTCAGGTAGGAGGTTGTTGCCAGGCTCATGCCCACCAGCAGCGGCCCCAGCGTCAATACCGCCCAATAGACCGTGAAGCTGGCGATGCGCTTGCGCTTGACCTTGATGCGCCAGATGTCGTTGAGCGTCTGATCGATGGTGTCCATGACCATCAGCGCGGTCACGAACAGGAACAGCACGCCGACGGTGGTGAGCCGCGCCGCCTTTTGCGCAAACTGCTCCAGGTATTTCTGTACGACTTCGCCCGTGGCCGGAATAAAGTTGGTGAATATGAAGTCGTGAATCCTGTCGCTGAGCGCGCCGAACATCGGAAACGCGGACAGGGCATAGACGGTGACGGTCAACAACGGCACTAGGGCCAGCAGGGTGGTGTAGCTCAGGGCGCCGGCGGTCTGCAGGCCACGGTCTTCATTAAAACGCCGCACCAGGTAGGCAAGAAAGTCGATGGTATGATGAGTCAGCCGCATAGCGTTGGCGCGCAGTCTTGTGCCCGAGGCCGTAGCGTCGAGGCGCCGGGAGGGGGATCAATGATTATCGTGCTGCTTTAAATAAGTCTTGTCGATGTCCTCAACTACCCCCATTGACCAATGCTCCCGGGCCCGTGAGTGGGCGACGGCGTCGCGCACGGCCTGTTCGGAGGGGCTGCGATCGATGGTCAACACCTGGCCCAGATGGATAAGGTCAGCGTCGTTGATCTTATCCCGGTTGTCCGCATAGATGAGGGGCCAGTATGAGGCGTTGTCGTAAATGTCCGGCTTGGCGGCGATCCCCCACAAGGTATCGCCTCTGACAACGGTATAGTGCGTGATGTTTGGTGCCGGCGCCGCGGATTGCGGCGGCGGTGTGTTCGATATCTTGATTTTGTGCACATCCTCAATCAGGGAGGATACGCCTTCATAAGCAGTCTTGCCCTGATTGAGTTGATAGGCCTTTTCAACATCCGCGAAGGTGGCGGTTTGATCGGCGTCCATTGCCTGGCGCATCATGGTCGCTTCCTCGATCAGGGGCTTGGCCTTGTCCATATAATACTGATTGACGCGCTGGCGCAGGCGGGTCGTAATGTCATCGGCCATGCGGGTGGCCTGTTCGGCTTCGCCCACGGTGGCGGCCTTGTCTTTCGCCCTGCCCATCAATTCCGCCGTTGGTTCGTCTACCAGACCCAGGGCGTCTGCTTCAGTGACGGTGGATTCGGCGCGACGCATGGCATCGGCGACGCTGCGCGCCATGACAGCCGCCTCTTTTGCAGTGGTCGCTTCGGTTCTGGCGCTGCTGTAGGCATGTTGCGCCAGGGATTTCTCCGCCGCGGCGAGATCCTTTTGAGCCTGCTGCATGACGGCGGGCGCGTGAGTTCCGGCACCGGCCGCCTGAGCCGCTTGGAGAGACTGCCGCGCGTCGCTCATCTCTTGAATGGGCGCCGATGCGCAACCACTCAACAGGCACGCGGCAATGCAGGCCTTCAGAAATTTGATGTTTAACAGGCGGTTGATATTCACGGCCGTACAATCCAAAATGCGCAGAACGGCCGCGCTGTGTAAGAGGTTGCCCGAGTTACGATATCCATGGATCGGGTCGGTGCATGGGGCCGACAATAATGATAATGGGAAGTCTGATCATTGTATTGCCCTTATCCCCATCTTTCAGGTTCGTTTGAAAACTATCACCCCCCCCATAGGCTGTCAAGAAAACAGATTCGCTATTCCATATTCCATAGGACGAGTATTGAGGTAACCCATGGCTTATATTCTGGTGCTGTACTATAGCCGCCACGGCGCTGTGTCGCAGATGGCGCAGCTGGTGGCAAGGGGCGTGGAGGAGATATCCGGCGTGGAGGCGCGTCTGCGCACGGTGCCGCCGGTATCCGCCGTGTGTGAGGCCGTGGAGGATGATATACCCGCGGCGGGACCGCCTTACGCGACACTCGATGACCTGCGGGAATGCGCCGGGCTTGCCATGGGCAGTCCGACCCGGTTCGGTAACATGGCGGCGCCGCTGAAATACTTTATCGATTCCAGCAGTGCATTATGGCTGTCCGGCGTATTGGCGGGCCGGCCCGCCGCGGTATTCACCTCCACATCAAGTCTGCACGGCGGTCAGGAGACCACGTTGTTGTCCATGATGCTGCCGTTGCTGCATCACGGGATGCTGGTCATGGGGTTGCCCTATACCGAGGAAGACCTGTTGCTGACAAAGACCGGCGGAACGCCCTACGGCGTCAGTCACATGGCAGGGGTAGACAATGATCTGCCGCTCAGTGAGGAAGAGAAGCGCCTGTGCCGGGCCCTGGGGCGGCGGCTGGCGAGGGCCGCCGCGAAACTGGGGCCGGAAAAAGACTGGTCTTAAAACGACTGCGGTGTGTAACCCGGAAGGCGAATCAACGACGATTTAAGAGAGCGAATAACGCCCTCGAGAAGTTCCACGCCGCCGATTAACACGTGCCCCGATAAGCCATGCCGAAAGCATGACCAGCAGTGATAGCGCATCGAGATTTCCGCCGCCCCCGCCGCTGCTGCTTCCACCGCCGCTGGGAGCGGCGTTTACCGTGGTGGACA
>CAYXAX010000151.1:0-6580 GCA_964463055.1 uncultured Gammaproteobacteria bacterium
CACGGTGAGGTGCAATGTACGCTGTTTTTCAGACCGGCGGTAAACAATACCGCGTCAGTGAAGGAGATGTTGTCAGGGTGGAAAGCCTGGACGCCGAGGCTGGCGCCAACATCGACTTTGATAAAGTTCTGTTGGTCTCCGACGGCGAAGCCACCGAGATCGGCAAGCCCTACGTCAGCGGCGGGCGCGTCAGCGCCACCGTTACCAGCCACGGGCGCGGCGAGAAGTTGATGATCGTGCACTTTCGCCGGCGTAAGCATTCGCGTAAGCAGATGGGCCACCGCCAGAATTACACCGAATTGAAGATTACCGGAATTTCCAAATAGAAGTTGTTGAGGAGCACGCGAGATGGCGCATAAAAAGGCAGGCGGCAGCAGCCGCAACGGTCGCGATTCAGAATCCAAGCGCCTTGGCGTAAAGCGCTTCGGCGGCCAGCAGGTACGTGCCGGGAGCATCCTGGTGCGCCAGCGCGGCACCCGTTTTCACCCTGGGGAAAACGTGGGCTGCGGCCGCGACTATACGTTGTTCGCCCTCACTGACGGCCAGGTGGTATTCGAGACCAAGGGTCCGCAGCAGCGTAAATACGTGCGTATCGTCGCTGCCTCTTAATTCGTTCCCGACCACGGTTATGTTCCGAAAACAGCCCCGGCCGTCAGGTCGGGGCTGTTTTTTTTGCGGCTCCGATATGGATCCGTTGCGGATCGTTATGTAACCGTTGCTTGTTTTGATGCTTGTACGTTTGATTAGCGTGTTCGTTACTCGAGCCTTAAATGAAATTTATTGATGAAGTGACCATTCGCGTCGAGGCCGGTGACGGTGGGAACGGCTGTATGAGTTTCCGCCGCGAGAAATACATCCCATTCGGCGGCCCGGACGGCGGAGACGGCGGTCGCGGCGGCAGTGTGTATCTGGTGGCCGATCCCAGCCTCAATACCCTGGCGGATTTTCGTTATAAGCGCTTGTTCCGGGGCGGGCGCGGGCACAACGGCGCCGGGGCCAACCGCACTGGCCGGGACGGGGACGATTTGTTCATCAATGTCCCGCGCGGCACCTTGGTGGTGGACCGTGACACCGGAGAGACCATCGGAGATCTGGTGGAGGCTGGTCAGCGTCTGTGCGTCGCCCATGGTGGTGATTCAGGGCGCGGCAACACACGCTTCAAGAGCAGTACCAACCGCGCCCCGCGCCGCTTCACGCCCGGGACCCCCGGGGAGGTGCGCGAACTACGCATGGAGCTCAAGGTGCTGGCCGACGTGGGTCTGCTGGGCCTGCCCAATGCAGGCAAATCCACCCTGTTACGCAGCGTGTCCTCCGCCAAGCCGAAGGTGGCGGATTATCCTTTTACCACCTTATACCCGGTGTTAGGGGTGGTGGATGTGGCGCAGCAAAAGAGTTTTGTGCTTGCCGATATCCCCGGGCTGATCGAGGGTGCCGCCCAGGGCGCGGGTCTCGGTATCCAGTTTTTGAAACACTTGGCGCGTACTCGCCTGCTTCTGCACGTCATTGATATCGCGCCCTATAATGACGGCACGGACCCGGTGAGCGACGTGCGCAAGATCATCGCCGAAGTGGAGGCATTCAGTGCCGAGCTGGCGCGCCGCCCGCGCTGGCTGGTGCTGAACAAGATCGACCTGCTGCCCCCCGAACAGCGTAACCGTCGCTGCGAGGAAATCGTCCAACTGCTGGATTGGCACGGCCCGGTATTTCGTATCTCCGCCGCCAGCGGGGAAGGCACGCGGGAATTGGCATTCAAGGTGATGGAATACCTGGAACAACACAAAGACGGATGAAACCGACAATCAAAATCCCATATCATCGGCTCTGTGATTTAACTCGAGCCCCGAAACTCGGAACACGAAACTTTTAAGATAAGATGCTTAACCGCCAACAACTGGGTCAATCCCGCCGCTGGGTGGTGAAGGTGGGCAGTTCGCTGATCACCAACGCAGGCCGTGGCCTGGACGAGGCCTTTATTGCCAACCTGGTGGGCCAGGTGGTGGAGCTGCACAAGCGTGGCACGGAGGTCGTCGTGGTGTCATCGGGCGCCATCGCCGAGGGCATGAAGCGCCTCAACTGGAAGCAGCGCCCGACAGCCCTGTACGAATTGCAGGCGGCGGCGGCCGTGGGGCAGATGGGTATGATCCAGGCCTATGAATCCCACTTCCAGCGCCACGGCATGCACACCGCCCAGATCCTGTTGACCCACGACGATGTGGTGCAGCGCCCGCGTTACCTGAACGCGCGCACCACACTGCAAACCCTGCTGCGCCACCGCACGGTGCCCATCGTCAATGAGAACGATACCGTGGCGGTGGAAGAGATTCGTTTCGGTGATAACGATACACTCGCCGCCCTGGTGGCCAACCTGGTGGAGGCGAATCTGTTGGTGATGCTTACCGACCAGCCGGGTATGTATGACAGTGATCCCCGCCAGCATCCGGATGCCAGGCTGATCCCCGAGGCGCGCGCCGGTGACCGGTCCCTGGAGGCGATGGCGGGCGCCGGCCGCCCCGGGCAGTACGGCCGCGGCGGCATGCTCACCAAGGTCAAGGCCGCCGCCTTGGCGGCCCGCTCGGGTGCCGCTTCCATCATCACTGCCGGGGCCGGCGGCACGTCACTCCTGGATATCGCCGCCGGTAAGGTCGTGGGGACGCTTTTGACACCCAAGGACGAACCGCTTGCCGCCCGCAAGCAATGGCTGGCAGGGCGGTTAAAGGTGGAAGGCAAGGTGTTGTTGGATGACGGGGCGGTGAAGGTCTTATCCAGCGCCGGGCGAAGCCTGCTGGCGGTGGGCGTGAGCGGGGTGGAAGGCGACTTTGATCGCGGCGAACTGGTGGCCTGCGTGGACCGCGACGGCAGGGAGATCGCCCGCGGGCTGGTCAATTACACCGCCGATGAGACCCGCAGGATCATGGGGCAACCCAGCGACCGCATCGAAGCCTTGCTGGGTTACGTGGATGAACCCGAGCTTATCCACCGGGACAACCTGGTGGTGACGGGCGGTAAAGAATAATCAGTTTCGTGTCTCGGGTATCGCGCCCAGAAGAGACTGGACGTTAGCCCCGATGCATCACGCCATGGAATGGATGCGCCGATTGAGCTGGCTCTTGTGGCGGGCGGCCTTATTCTTGTGAATAATGCCCTTGTTGACCGAGGAATCAATGATCGGCAGCGCGGACTTGAACGCGGCCTCGGCCTTGGTCTTGTCGCCGCCTTCAATGGCGGTGAGGGTATTCTTGATCGCGCTGCGGACGCGGGTGCGCAGCATTTTGTTGGCAGTGCGGCGGACCTCCGCCTGACGGACGCGTTTTTTTGCCTGAGCTGTGTTTGCCACGGTGATTTACCTGCTGGGTTAAAGACTTACAGTCATGTTCCGAAGAACCTAATACTATGCTGATTTTCCGCGATTTTGTCAATATGAGTGTCCCGGCCGGAATTCTCGGGCGCTCCCGGCCCGGGCCAGGGATACCAAGCGTGGACCTGAACGGGTGCGTGGCTCGCAAGATTCGTCGCGGCGGCGCATGTGTCGGCCGGGGGGGACTGTTTGAGCGTCTTGCCAAGGAGAGGGTTCATGCCCGCCGGTTAATGTCGCGTGACGGACGGGGTGTGTGAGCGAACGCCTGCTCAAGTCCACCGCCACCGTGGGCGGTATGACGCTGATATCCCGTATTCTGGGATTTGTGCGGGACGTGGTCATTGCCCATGGTTTCGGCGCCGGCCTTGGGGCCGATGCCTTTTTTGTGGCCTTTCGCATACCAAATTTTCTGCGCCGCCTGTTTGCCGAGGGAGCGTTCTCCCAGGCCTTTGTGCCGATACTGAGCGAATACCGCACCCAGCGCAGCCCGGAACAGGTCAGGGAACTGGTGTCGAATGTGTCCGGTACCCTGGGCGCGGTACTGATGGTGGTGACGGCGCTGGGTGTCGTTGCCGCGCCGGTGATCATCATGGTCTTCGCGCCGGGGTATATCGGCCAGGCGGATAAATACGCCCTGAGTACCGACCTGCTGCGGCTGACCTTTCCGTATCTGTTTTTTATCTCCCTGACGGCGCTGGCCGGCGGTATCCTCAATACTTACGGCCGCTTCGGTATCCCAGCCCTTACGCCGGTGATGCTCAACCTGTCCATGATTGCCGCCACCCTGTGGCTGGCGCCGCGCATGCAGCAGCCGGTGATGGCCCTGGCGTGGGGGGTGTTCGCCGCCGGCGTGGTGCAACTGCTGTTTCAACTGCCATTCCTGAGCCGACTGGGTATGTTGTCCCGACCGCGGATTTCATGGGGTGACGCGGGGGTAAAGCGCATCCTGCGTCTGATGACGCCGGCACTGTTCGGGACATCCGTGGTCCAGATCAACCTGTTGTTCGATACCCTGATCGCCTCGTTTCTGGTGACCGGCAGTATCTCGTGGCTATATTACTCCGATCGTCTGGTGGAGTTCCCCCTTGGTGTGTTCGGCGTCGCGCTATCCACGGTGATCCTCCCGACCTTGTCACGCAACCATGCCCAGGGCTCAGCCGATGCCTATGCCCGCAATGTGGACTGGGGCTTGCGCTGGGCCACGGTCATCAGTATCCCCGCCATGCTGGGGCTGCTGATCCTCGCCGGCCCCATGCTGGCGACCTTGTTTCACTACGGGGAGTTTACCTCTCATGATGTGGCCATGGCTGCGCGCAGTCTCATGGCCTTTGCGGTGGGGCTACCGGCGTACATCTACATCAAAGTACTGGCCAGTGCCTTTTACGCCCGTCAGGATACCCGCACACCGGTGCGCATCGGCGTCATCGCCATGCTGGCCAATATGGTCCTGAACCTCGCCCTGGTGTTCCCGCTGGCCCATGCCGGCCTGGCCCTGGCCACGTCGCTGTCGGCTTATATCAATGCCGGCCTGTTGTACCGCCACCTGGTTCAAAAGACCGGGTATCGCCACCAGCCGGGTTGGCCGCCGCTGCTGATCAAGGTGGCCACCGCCAACGTACTGATGATGGCGGTACTCATCGCCGGCAGTGCCGCGCTGCCCCAATGGCTGCATTGGCACCTGAGCCAGCGCGCCATGCACCTCACCGTGTGGCTCGTCGCAGGCGCCGCTGTATACCTGATTGCCCTGTGGCTGATGGGGGTACGACCACGACCAGCGCCTAAAACATAGGCGCAGGTCGGTTGCGGGTTGCGCGTTTCGAGTTTCGAGTTGTTGTGGAAGCGGCCCAATGGCCGCAAACTATTAGAACTGGATCATTACGAGAGCAGTTCCTTGTATATTGCTTTACAGAGCCAATTGAATGAAGTTGTGGTGTAACCCGAAACGCGCAACCCAAAACCCGAAACCGTTTTTTATGGACTTCATCCGCGGACTGCACAACCTGAGTCCTGTTCATCATGGCTGCGTGGCCACCATCGGTAATTTCGACGGTGTGCACCTGGGTCATCAGGCGGTATTGGGTCAGTTGTCGGAGAAGGCGGCGGAGTTGAAGCTGCCGACCACGGTGATCATTTTCGAGCCTCAGCCCCAGGAATACTTTGCCGGCGAAAAGGCGCCTGCGCGGCTGATGCGTCTGCGCGAGAAGCTTCAGGCGTTCCGCCGCTATGCCGTGGACCGGGTGCTGTGCCTGTACTTTACCGAGCAGCTGGCCTCAATGCCCGCCGAAGACTTTATTCAGCAGGTATTGATTGACGGCCTGGGGATACGTTATCTGGCGGTGGGCAGCGATTTTCGTTTCGGTCACCGGCGCATGGGGGATATCGATACCCTGGCGCGCGCCGGAGAGCGACACGGTTTCCAGGTGGCCACCATGCACAACGTGAATATCGACGGCATCCGTGTGAGCAGCACACGCATCCGCCAGGCCCTGGCGGCGGGGGATCTGACCGCGGCGGAAAAGCTCCTCGGCCGGCCGTATCACATGTCGGGCAACGTGGTTCACGGCGACAAGCGCGGCCGCGTGCTGGGTGTGCCCACGGCCAACATCTACCTGCACCGCCAGAATTGCCCGGTACACGGCGTCTATGTGGTGGAGGTGTTCGGCGTGCCCGGCGAACCCCGCCACGGCGCGGCCAACGTGGGTACCCGCCCCACCGTGGATGGCACCCGTTCACTGTTGGAGGTGCATATCCTGGACTTCGAAGGCTCCTTGTACGGCAGTCACGTGCGGGTGGACTTCCTGCACAAGATCCGCGATGAGGAGCGCTTTCCCTCCCTTGATATCCTCAAGGAATATATTCAGAAGGATATCGCACAGGCGCGCGCCTACTTTGCACGGCTGGCCGGGGGTTAGCCTGGTCCGATCCCTTCCGCCAGGCGCGAAGGCCGCGCAAACGTTGTACAATCGGCGACTTGATGAACGCGACTACAGACCATGACCGACTATAAAAATACCCTCAATCTGCCGCGTACGGATTTCTCCATGAAGGCCAATCTGGTTCAGCGCGAGCCCCAATTGCTGGAGCATTGGGCGCAGCAGGGACTTTATCAAAAGATTCGCAGCGCACGGCTGGGGTGTAAAAAATTCATCCTCCACGATGGCCCTCCCTACGCCAACGGCGAGATCCACATCGGGCATGTGGTGAACAAGATCCTCAAGGACATCG
>CAYXAX010000152.1:0-6524 GCA_964463055.1 uncultured Gammaproteobacteria bacterium
GGGATCGAACAGCGCCGCCTGCACCCGGTCGTTCCAGCGCGACATGGCCCACAGGACTTTTTGCACCGGCTGACGGTCGGTGATATCGCAGCCGGACAGCAGGCTCACGGCGCCCACGCTGAGGGCGCCCTTCAGCAGCAGACGGCGCCGCTGCATGAACCGCAGGTCCTCATCGCTGGTGGCGAGGGGTTCCGATTTGGTGCCGGGCCGGCGCTTCACGGGGTGTCCCTGCGCGCGCGTCCGGTGAGCATGGGCATGAACGTGCGCGGCACCAGCAGCACCATGCCCACGTGGATGATGACGAACAAAAAGATGGCCGTCATGCACAGAAAGTGCACCAGGCGGGCGCCGGGGTAACCGCCCATCAGCATGCCCAGGACATGGAACTGGGTGGGCTTCCAGATCACCAGCCCCGACAGCGCCACCAGGATGACGACGGTGATGACGCCCAGGTAGGCGGTGCGCTGCAGCGGGTTGTATTCACCGGTATGGTGGGCCAGCCGCCCGTGCAGCGCATTGGCGAATGCCCGCAGCAGGGCGTTCAGCGAGATGGGCAGAAAGCTGCGCCGGTAGTGACCCGACAGCAGGCCATAGCTGAAATAGATCACGCCGTTGACGGCCAGCAGCCACATGGCGGCGAAGTGCCACTGCAGCGCGCCCGCCAGCCAGCCGCCCAGGGTGATGTGATTGGCAAAGGTGAAGCTGAACAGCGGCGCGGCGTTGTAGATGCGCCACCCGCTGGTGACCATGATGAATATCGCCGCGACGTTGATCCAGTGGGTGATCCTCACGGTCAGCGGGTGCACCAGGACGGTGGCGGCGCGATCGAGGGCGGGGGAATTCCTGCGGTTCCGCGACATCACGGCTCCTTCAGTAAGGCGGCATCAGCATCACCCGCGGCCGGGGTGTTGTCAATAGGTGGCGTGGGACGTGACAGCAAGCATTGGCGAAGACGCTCACAGGGGGCTGTGCGCGCAACGGAGGTCCGTAATATCACGGAGGCTAATCACCATAGCTTTTTATTTGTTTGAACGGCGGCAAAGCGTTCAATATGATATGGCTGTGGCACAGACCGAAGCGTTATACGGAAAAACACATGAGCAAGACCACTGCGCAATACTGGAATGTCCTGGCCTCTTCAAGCGCCGGCAAGTGGGAACCTGTCGCGGGCAGCAGCGGCATGCTTGAGCAGTTGACTCTGGCAATGGACGAGGAGACGGGCGATTACACCCGCCTGACCCGCTTCAAGCGCGGCGCCGACACCACGACCACCGGCGGCAAATCCCATGATTATCCCGAGGAGATCTATGTCATCTCCGGCCGGCTCTATGACGCGGCCTTTGACATGTGGCTGGAGGCGGGTCACTACGCCAGCCGTCCGCCGGGGGAGGTCCATGGGCCGTTTATCTGCGCGCAAGCGTGTCTGGTGTTGGAGATTTCCTATCCGAGTCAGGCGAAGGCCGTCGGTGCGGCGGGGAGACACGGATAAGATGGGCGTTCGATGTCCGCGCTCCCGATCTTAATTCCGCGGTACTCGAAGATGGGATATAATCACGTCTCGATACAATCAATCTGGCTGCTTCCGATGTAACTCGCCCGTTCCCGATGGCCTGCGCCCCTCAGGCATCCTTCCGTATTACATCTAGAACCCCCGTCTTCCCCTGCCCCAGGCGCGGGTGACGCTTATTTTTCCGGACCGAATCAATGGACATAAAAAACTTTTCCGATACCAAGACAAACGTGCTGAGCGGTCTGACCGTGGCGCTGGCGCTGATTCCCGAGGCCATTGCCTTCGCCTTTGTGGCCCATGTGCAGCCGCTGGTGGGCCTGTATGCCGCCTTCATGGTGAGCCTGATCACTTCGCTGATCGGGGGGCGCCCGGGCATGATCTCCGGCGCCACCGGCGCCCTGGCGGTGGTGATGGTGGCGCTGGTGGTGCAGCACGGGGTCGAGTACCTGTTCGCCACGGTGGTCCTGATGGGGGTGCTGCAGATCATCTTCGGGTTGTTGAAGTTCGGTAAGTTCATCCGCATGGTGCCGCACCCGGTGATGCTGGGCTTCGTCAACGGCCTGGCCATCGTCATCTTTCTTGCACAGCTGGGCCATTTCAAGGTCACCCACCCGGACGGCACCACGGGCTGGATGCACGGCGCCCCGCTCTATACCATGCTCGGTCTGATCGCGCTGACCATGGCGATCATCTACCTGCTGCCCAAGCTGACCAGGGCGGTGCCGTCCACACTGGCGGCCATCGCGGTGGTCTCCGCGGTGGTGATCTATTTCGGTATCGATACCAAAACCGTGGGCGATCTCGCCTCCATCAAGGGCGGGCTGCCGCAGTTTCACATCCCCGAAGCGCCGTTGGACTGGCATACGCTGAGCATTATCTTTCCCTACAGCCTGATCCTGGCAGGTATCGGCTTGATCGAGTCACTGCTGACCTTGAACCTCATCGACGAGATGACCCAGACCCGCGGCAAGCCCAATCGCGCCTGCATCGGCCAGGGGCTTGCCAACGTGGTCACCGGGTTTTTCGGCGGCATGGGCGGCTGCGCCATGATCGGGCAGAGCATGATCAACGTCACCAACGGCGCGGTGAAAAACATCTCCGGCATCGCCGCCGCCCTGTTCCTGTTGAGCTTCATACTGTTCGCGTCGCCGTGGATCGAGAAGATCCCTCTGGCGGCGCTGATCGGCCTGATGTTCGTGGTGTCGGAAAAGACCTTCGAGTGGGGCAGCATCCGTCTGTTCGGCCGGGTCCCCAACGCCGACGTGGTGGTGGGGCTTACCGTCGCCGCGGCCACGGTGCTGTTTGATCTGGCCGTGGCGGTGCTCATCGGCACCATCGTCTCGGCCCTGGTGTTCGCGTGGCAGCACGCCAAGAACATCGAGGTGCGCGTCACCACCGACGAGCACGGCTGGAAGGTGTATGACCTGCACGGCTCCCTGTTCTTCGCCTCGACGCAGAACTTCCTCGGACTGTTCTCCCTCCAGGACGACCCCGCCGAGGTGGTCATCGACTTCAAGAACGCCCGCGTCATTGACCACTCCGCCCTGGAGGCCATCGATCTGCTGGCGGAGCGCTACACCCAGTTGGGCAAGAAGCTGCACCTGCGTCACCTCAGCCCGGATTGTCTGGAGCTGCTGGACAAGGCCAAGGACATGATCGAAGTAAATGTGCTGGAGGACCCGCATTATCACCCGGCGGACAACCGCCTCGGTTGAGCGCGAGGGATTACCAACATCGCGGAGGACGACGGTACCGTCTCCACTCGCAAGGCGATGACGGAACTGGACTGGCGGCCTGAGTTTCGTATGGCCTTGGGGTTTGGCTGCACCGATTCAGTGCATCCATGCTTGCCCCCACGGAATCACCGTGTCGCTCTCACTTATCTTATTGTTATTCATCACCATTTTAGACCCCCCGAGAGTAATTTCCGAGCTTGAGCATCAACTATTTCCATATAAAATATATGGAAATATATCACTTATTAATGTATGGTTTTTCCCGTTGTGGCACGTCATTAAAGGGTTACAAATCAACAACAGAGGAGATAACCCATGTCTGCAAGCAATTGGGTCGGCATATTTCTGTTTTTTGGGGCACTGACTTTGTTCGTCATCCTGCCCTTGATAAGTAACTCGGGGATGTATTAAACCCGAATCCCCCATCCCCCCCGAAGGGGGGATGGGGGATCGCAGTCCCGCTGGCTACGGCGTCACGGGCAGGCGGCGTCGCATTCGAGATATTGGGCAAACAGCAGCCACGTGTATAGCGCGATGAGACAGATCACTCTAATAATCACTCTTCTATTAAGCCTTACTTCCACCGTCAGTCATGCCGAAGAATCCTATCTCTGCACCACCGAGCAGGTGACCGGATTTGCCTATGACAAGGCTGATGGCGGCTGGTCAGCCACAAGCTTCCATGCAGATCGGCGCTACATTATCAGCCGTTCGTCCGCGGAGGGTGTTGCCTGGGAGGTGGCCCAGGTCGGGGAGGCCTTCCCCTCCACGCTGTGCAGGCGCGATTTTTCCAGCGCCGGCAATCTGTCATGCGAAGGCGCCCATCAATTCAAGATGAACAGGACAAACCGGCGTTTTCTCCATGCCTATCTCATGGGCTACTGGTCCGACCACAACAGCGAGACGCGCACGGCGGACAATCCGTTTTTATTCAAGGAAGGTGAAAACACCCCGTTCGTCGAGATCGGGACATGTCGCCCGCTGTGAGGCGCAACGCCGAGCTGCCGGCGGATTCTCTTTCTCTTGCTGAAATCACCGGTGTCTTTGTCGCCAGTCTGCGCAATGGATTGACTTGCAGCACGCCCTATACCCATTGGCTGATCGAGCGGTGCCTGCCCGATCGGGTCATCGATGCCGTCACCGCGCTGCCCATCGCCCCCGCGCGCATCACCGACACCCTGGGCCGGCGCGAGACCAACAACGCCAGCCGCATACACTTTGGAGAAACTCAGCGCAGCCGCTACCACGTGATGGATAGACTCGCCCGGGTGTTCCAGTCCCGGGAGGTGACTACCGCGCTGGAGACCGTCACCGGCGCGCGCCTGACGGGTATGTCCCTGCGCATGGAATACTGTCTGGACATGGACGGCTTCTGGTTGGAGCCCCATACCGACATAGGTGTCAAGAAGTTCACCATGCTGATCTATCTCAACCGCGAGCCGGCGGCGCTGGATTGGGGGACCGATATTTACGCCGATGCCGACACCCGCGTGGGCCGCGCACCGGCGGGCTTCAATAGCGGCCTGATCTTCGTGCCCGGTGACAAGACCTGGCATGGGTTCGAGAGACGTCCCATCAACGGGGTGCGCAGGACGCTGATCATCAATTATGTGGGCCCGGAATGGCGCAACCGTCACGAGCTGTGTTTTCCTGAAAGTCCTATTTGTCTGGGAATGCCTGAATAAGCAGGGACTCTCTCAATATTAGTGTTGATCGTATGACCGGGATGGCATCGCGAATGATGAGAAACCGTGTTGAGAACGATCCAGGTCGTTTCGGGTGTGGTGCTGGGTTGACCGCGCATTCACTGTCTTCACTATGCTGAGCGGCCGATTACCATTCAGCATTGATCTATCACGACCTTCTGAAATAGCGTGAGTGTTCCCGATAACGTCCCACCCTTCCGGGGTCGGCGGACTGGTCTGCACGATGACACGATTGCGCTGCGCGACTTCGCTGTATCGTGAGCGTGGAATAAACACCGCCCCACAGGCGCCAAATTGCGATCACCGGCGTATCATGTTAAGGTCCTAAGAGCTTTTTACGGGAGCGATGGGCGCAAGCGCAATGCAAGTCCGTCGCAAAGGCGCCCGCGATGATATTACGATTCATTCCTGACGGTACGGTTTTAACATGCGCGGGCAGCAACGGCTTGCGCGGCGTCTCAACGCCTTAGCCTGCGAAACGGGCGCGCGGTTTTCGAGCGCGTTTGCCGCCGCCCGGAAGCGATCGCCGGCATCCGCTCCCCCGGCGCCCCGCCCGTTGTTCGCGCGCCGCGCTGGTTGGGGCATATGGTTGAATGGCCATGCATCACGGGTGAGAGCAAGCGTTGTGCGAAGATGGTATGCGTCTTTTGTGCACGTGACCTTGAAATACGGATATTGATGTAAGGAATCGCCATGACAGCAAGTGACGACACGGCAGCGTTGTCCCGCGGGCGACCGGTGGTATTCGGCGAGGTGCTGTTCGATACCTTCCCCGATGGCGCGGCGGTGTTGGGCGGCGCGCCGTTCAACGTGGCGTGGCACCTGCAGGGATTCGGTCTCGATCCCCTGTTCATCAGCCGCATCGGTGATGACGAACCCGGCACGAGGGTTCTGGATACCATGCGCGCCTGGGGCATGGACATCCGCGGCCTGCAGGTGGACAGTGAACGGCCCACCGGCAAGGTCCAGGTCAGCTTCGATAACGGCCAGCCCGGCTTCTCGATTCTGCCTGATCAGGCCTATGACTTCATCGACCTGGAAGCGGCGGCGGGCGCCGCGTCACGGGCCGTGCCCGCCCTGCTCTACCACGGCTCTTTGATCGCGCGCCATGCGGTCTCCCGTGATGCCCTGCTGGGCCTGCGCCGGCGCGGCGACGTGCCAGTGTTCGTGGATATCAACCTGCGCGACCCATGGTGGAGCCGGGAGGGCGTGGACGAGCTGTTGTCGGGCACCCGCTGGGCCAAGCTGAACGACAACGAATTGAACCTGCTGACCGGACGCCAGCTCGCGGCTGCGGAGATAGAGCACGGTGCGGACGCCTTTCGCCGCCGCGTGGGCATGGACCTGCTCATCGTCACCCGGGGCACGGAGGGCGCGTTCGTGACCACGGCGTCGGGCACCACCCATGGAAAACCGGTGGTGGTCGAGGACGTGGTGGATACGGTGGGCGCCGGCGATGCCTTCAGCGCGGTGATGCTCTACGGTCTGATCCGCGATTGGCCGTTGTCCCGATCGCTGCAGCGCGCCATGGCGTTCGCCGCCGCCATATGCGAGCGGCGCGGCGCCACCGTG
>CAYXAX010000153.1:0-6517 GCA_964463055.1 uncultured Gammaproteobacteria bacterium
AAAGCATGACGAACCAGAACAGGATCATCCCGGCGATCTTCGCCGGCGGGTAGTGAGGCTGGAGCTGTTCGTATCCCGCATGGGAAATAAATCGATGCCACAGGCGGTCGATTCCGAGCAGCAGCTTCACACTGAGCATGCGCAGCAGACGCGCGATAAACCAACCGATGACCAGAACGGTCAGGGCGAGCAGCAGGCGCGGCAGATAGGCTGCCGTCTGTGCCGCGAGACGCGAGAACTCATTGCTGAAAGCATCTGTCCAGGACGTCATCTCCAGCCCCACTGTTGATTATGAATATATCGTTGTGGAATTACAGGGCGGTCCGCTGCGCAAGTCCATAAGGTAACGCGAATCGGAGCCGATGTCATTAGCATGCACCCTGTGGTCTTGGCTTGATACCTGACTGATTTAAGGCAAGAATGCCGGAGAAGGATTGCGTAATGCGTCCCTCATTCCACAGCGAGGATTTGCATAACATTGCATGGATCCGAATTGAAAAACGACGCCATCTTTCTGGCCCTGGATCAGGGCGGTCACGCCAGCCGCGCGGCGGTGATTGATGCGCGGGGAAACACGCTGATTCTGCATGCCGAGACGATCGAGACAACGTACCGCGGCGAGGATGTAATCGAACACGACCCGGAGGAGGTGGTCGCTTCATTGTCCCATGTGATCGGGCGTGTCGCGGCGGATCTGGGCGATGGCGCGACACGCTTGGCCGGGGCGGGCCTTGCAACCCAGCGCTCCAATGTGGTGTGTTGGGATCGGAACAGCGGCCGTGCGTTGTCGCCAATCATCAGCTGGCAGGATCGCCGCGCTCGTCACTGGCTGGAGGGGCTGGCGGGGAGCGCCGCAGTGGTGCGCCGGCGTACCGGTTTGATGTTGAGCCCCCACTACGGCGCCAGCAAACTGCGCTGGTGTCTTGATAATCTGGATGCGGTACGGGCCGCTGCCGCGGCGGGTACCCTGGCATGGGGTCCCATGGCGAGTTTTCTCGTGCATCGGCTGTTGGATCAGCGCCCCTTGCTTGCCGACCCCGTCAACGCGGCCCGCACCTTGTTGTACAATCCTGCGGGCGGCGACTGGGACGCGCAGTTACTTGAATTGTTTGGTCTGCCGGCATCCCCTCTGCCGCGCTGCGTTCCAAACAGATATCCCTACGGTCACATAAGGGTCGGTAACCTGCCCATCCCCTTTACAGTGCTTACCGGCGACCAATCGGCCGCATTGTTTGCCATGGGCCGACCCGATTTCGATGCGGTGTACGTCAATACCGGCACCGGGGTGTTTCTGCAGCGATGCGGCGACTTGCTGGCCGACCAGCCGGGATTGCTGCAAAGCGTTGTATGGCGGGATACCGACACGGGCATTTACGCCTTGGAGGGGACCATCAATGGGGGTGCCGCTGCGCTGCATCGGGAAGCCGGGCGGCTGGGTATTGTTGGCATGGATGCGCAGCTCCCCGGGTGGCTTGAACGCCACAGCGAGCCGCCGCTGTTTCTCAACGGTATCGGCGGTCTCGGTTCACCTTTCTGGGTTGCGGAGTTTGCGTCGCGTTATATCGGAGAGGGCGATGTCCCCGCCCGTCTGGTTGCCGTGGTGGAGAGCATCGTGTTTATGGTGCGGCGTAATCTGGAGGTCTTTGCAGGCGATGGACGTCGCCCGGGCAGGGTCATCATCAGCGGCGGTCTCGCCGTCCTGGACGGCCTGTGTCAAAAGCTTGCGTCACTGGCCGACATGCCCGTCTGCCGCGGTCCGGACATCGAGGCTACCTTGAGTGGCCTGGGGTATCTGCTGTCAGGGTTTTCCGATGAATATCGCCGTCCGCCATGCCAGCATGTCTTCGAGCCCCGGCCTGACGCGGCTTTAAAAGGGCGTTATCAACGCTGGTTCGAGGCCATGGAAAAAGCGCTGGGGCACCACTTGCAACCGTAATGCCCGGGCGCCTGGCGGTGCCGATTCACGTCAGGCGCCGGGACTTGTGATATTATTTCTGGCCACGACTAATGTTATACAAACCAGTAAGTTGTCGCTGGTGCGCGGCGTGTCGTGTGTGTCTGGTTGTTTTATCTCAGCAGGAGCCCCTATGGACATCATGTATCGCGATGACGCGGTTGCGCGCATTGTCACCGCCGTGGGAGTGACATTGCTCGCCATACTCGCTTTTACGACGGTCATCAGCGGTGTTTATGGTTCCATTGAACACCCGGGGGATACCATACTGGATATGATTTACGTGGGAGTGGTGTACACCTCGCCATACGTCATCTTCAGTGCCGCGGGGGTTGGCCTGTATATTTTAAAGAAGTCGCGTGCCATCAGTTTCACGTTCATCACCGGCGTAGTGGTGCTGATCGGCCTGTGGTTGTTCAAGAACTTGATGCAGGTGGAAGAGGATGTCACCTTCGGTTACAGTCTCTATGAAACCCTCACCTTGAATTTCAAGGATTCCGCCATTACCGCGGGCATATTCGCCGCCGTCATGGCCATGCAGGCCTATCTGACCATCCCGACGGATTACGAATAGGCGAGTTTCCGAAGGCGATCAGTTGGGCGAGGGCGCGTGCTTGACGTGGGGGTGTTTATACACCTGCATCAGGGTGCCGATGACCAGCAGCGTGGTGACATAAAAGACGATCTGTATGCCGGCCGGCACGGCGACATAACCCACCAGGGTGTGCAGTATCTGGCCGATGACGCTGCTTTCCGGCAGCAACCAGGTGGTGTTCCAAATCGCGCGTCCCAGTGTGGGCAGGAAATTTGCCTGTACCAGGAAGGCCGCTCCCTGGGAGGCCATGCCCGCCGCCAGCAGCAGGATCATCCACGCGGTGACGCTAAACAGGTACTTGGTGGGGATGCGCAGGAGCCCGAAATACAGGGCCAGGCTGACGGCGGTGCCGGCGGCGAGACCCAATGAAAACCCCGACAGCATTGCCACGGATTGGGAGCCTTGGGCGGCAATGCCGTAGAGAAACAGCACCAGCTCGGAACCTTCCCGCATGACAGCCAGGGCCACGACCACGGAAAGGATATAGAGCGGATTCTCACCGGCCGCGACCTTCTGTCCGACGTCTTTCATATGCATGGCCATTTCCCGGCCATGGCGCTGCATCCACACATTGTGCCACCCCAGCATGATGACGGCGGTGAAGAGTATCGCCGCATTGAACAACTCCTGGCCCACGCCGGAGACGGCGTTGGCGATGGCATCGGCGAACAGCGCCGTAAGCCCCGCGCCCGCCAATCCCAGCCCGGCGCCGGCGCTGACCCACAGGCCGCGTCCGGGTACGCCACGGGTGACTGCCATGATGATGCTCAGAATGAGGGAGGCCTCGAGGATTTCACGAAAAACGACGATGGCGGTGGGCAGCACGGCGCTTACTTCCCTGCGGAAATGAATGGGGTTGAGGAGATGTTTATATCCATCACACCCAAATGATAATCATTCTCATTAAATTGTCAATACTATAACCCCAATATTTATGTGAAATTAGATCGGCTGGAGTTGTCCGTTCGTGATGAGGCGTTACCGCAGGGTCACCGAACTGGCGCAAATTGTTGGTTTTCTGCGTCAGAGGGCGCTCAGGCGCCGGTGGTGGAGCCGTCCCAGAATGAGAAGTTAAGCTCCTCCACAGGCTGTTCCGCCACCGTGACGGTTTCCACAATCCCGTCACTGCCGGCGTCAAGCACGGTAATGGTGCCGTCGGTGGGGTTGGGGACGAATACCCGGCCGGCCTCATGGGCGAAGGCGATGGGGCGGCGACCGCAGTCGGCTAGTCCAACCACCACCTCCTTGAGCAGGACCAGACTGGGCAGTGCGATGCTGTCAAAAATTTGCACCACGCGGGTCTTGAGGTTGTCCCGCTGTCCGCCTTTGCCGGTGGCGGCCGAGGTGACGTACAACTTGGTGCCGTCGGCATTAAAGCGGTACACACTGGGATACAGATCAGGCAGGTCGAGAGTGCCCGTGATGCGGCCGGTTACTGCATCCATGACGGTGAGTCTGCCCACCACGTGGTCAGGATCGGACTTGCGGTCGGCGCCCTTGCCGATGACGAAGTGCCCGCCGGGGCTCAGCAGCAGGTTGCTGCTCACCGGCATGGTGATGGTCTGTTCAATTCTGTTTTCCACGGGGTCAATGACGTTGACGGTGCCATAGCCGTTGTTGAGGCTGTACAGCTTGCCGGTGACCGGGGAGTACACCTTGCCGTGGGGGAAGGCGTTGTTGGGAATGCCGGCACCCGCTTCCTTATCACGCTCCGGGTCGTGGAGATTGATGGTGGCGATGACGTTCAGGTAGTTGTCCGCATCCGCCGGGTCATTGCCGATCACCGAGATGGTGCCGTCCATCAGGTTACTGACAAAGGCACGGTGCGGTACCTGGGGGGCATCGGCGGAGGGTGCAGTGAATGTGGTGACGTGGTGGCCGCGCCCGACACACAGGGTCTTAATGTATTGCGCCGGGTGGGCGTCGTTACCGGTATTGCGAATGATGGTGACCGATGAGCCGCTGCTGCCGCAATTGAGTTCATCGCAGCCCGTGTCCTTGTCGCCGTCGTTCATGAACCACAGGTGCTTGCCGTCGGGTGCGCGATAGGCATAGGCGGGAAAGGCATCGGCGGGCAGGGCGTCACCCACGCGGACGGCCTTGGACGCCGGGTCCATGAGGATGACGCGGTTGTCGTCCGTTGCACCGAGAAACACCGGGGGATGGTCGGCGCCCGAGGGTCCCTCCGGCGCAATGGCCGCAGCCTGTATTCTCCCGTCGGCGGGCCGCACGACACACGCCTGGCCGTGGGATTTAAATGCCAGGTGACAGACCAGTGACCAATCGGCGGAACGCGGCGCATCGGACATGAGAACCCCCTTACAACGGACAGTTGATACTTTTATACCCGAGACATCGGCACAAGTGCCCGCACGGGCTTATTGGAATTTTCCTAGGGGCCTGTCGGTCTTAGGCGATCGTAGCGAGCAAGGTGGGAGAGCGAAGGCAGTTTTTCGATCGTTTGAGGAGAATAGCCGTAGCTATTTGACGAAAAGGATCGAAAAAACAGGCCGCTCTCCCATCGGCGCAGTAGATCAGTCCTACGTCCGACAGGCGCCTAGCGTAACTATACCCGTTATTCCTGGGGTTCGTAACCCAGGCTGGGGGACAGCCACTTTTCCATGTCCGCGACACCGGCCGCCTTGCGCTTGGCGTAGTCCTCCACCTGATCACGGTTGATCTTGCCCACGCCGAAGTAGCGCGCCTCGGGATGGGAGAAATACCACCCGCTCACCGCCGCCGCCGGCATCATGGCGAAGCTCTCGGTGAGGTGGATGCCGGCCTTGTCCGCATCGAGCAGGGACCACAGCAGGGGTTTTTCCGTATGGTCCGGGCACGCCGGATAACCGGGGGCCGGGCGGATGCCCTGGTATTGCTCGTGAATCAGCGCCGCATTGTCCAACTGCTCCCGCGCGGCATAGCCCCAGAACTCCTTGCGCACCCGTTGGTGCATCAACTCGGCGAAGGCCTCGGCGAGGCGGTCGGCCAGGGCCTTGACCATGATGGCGCTGTAATCGTCGTGCTGGGCCTGGAACTCGACCGCTTTCTCTTCCGCGCCGATACCGGTGGTCACCGCAAACGCACCCACGTAGTCGGCCACGCCCGAGGTCCTGGGCGCGACGTAATCCGCGAGGCACTGATTGGGCCGGCCGGGGGGCTTTTCGGTCTGCTGGCGCAGGTGATGCAGCCGTTGCAGGACCGCGTCGCGGGATTCGTCCCGGTACACCTCGATGTCATCGTCGTCAACGCTGTTGGCGGGAAACAGGCCGATGACCGCGTTGGCGGTCAGCCACCGTTCCTTGATGAGGCCTTCGAGCATGGCCTGGGCGTCGTCGAACAGTTTTTTGGCCTCAGCGCCTTTGTCGGCGTCCTGCAGGATTTTGGGATAGCTGCCCTTCATTTCCCAGGCGTGGAAGAACGGCGTCCAGTCGATGTAGTCGCGTATTTCCTCCAGGGGATAGCCCTCGAATACCTTGACGCCGAGAAAGCCCGGCTTGGGCGGCGTGTAACCGGCCCAATCGATGGCGGTCTTGTTGGCGCGCGCCGCCGCCAGGTCCAGCCACTGGGTTCTGGATTTTTTACCCTTGTGCTGCTCGCGCACGGTCGCGTATTCCTCGCGGATCTTCGCCACATACGGTTCGCGCAGGTCGCGGCTGATGAGATTCTGCGCCACGCCCACGGCGCGTGAGGCATCCTTCACCCACACCGTGGGCTGCTCGTAGTGGGGGGCGATCTTGACCGCGGTGTGCACCCGCGATGTGGTGGCGCCGCCGATGAGCAGGGGCAGGGTGAAGCCGGTACGCTGCATCTCCTTGGCCACGTGGGTCATCTCGTCCAGGGAAGGTGTAATCAGACCTGACAGGCCGATGATGTCCGCCTCCTCCTGACGCGCCGTCTCCAGTATCCTGGCCGCCGGGACCATCACGCCCAGGTCGACCACGTCGAAGTTGTTGCACTGCAGCACCACG
>CAYXAX010000154.1:0-6515 GCA_964463055.1 uncultured Gammaproteobacteria bacterium
GCAGCGCGCCATGGCGTTCGCCGCCGCCATATGCGAGCGGCGCGGCGCCACCGTGGCGGACCAAGGGCTGTACCGTGATCACAAAGCGCAGTGGAACTGATCGGAGCGCGCGGTGGCTGAAGAACAGCAATCCAATGTAACGGCGGCCAAGGTGCCGGTAACCGGCCAGGGCCTGTACATCCTCATGCTCAGTGTGCACGGCCTGATGCGTGCCCGCGACATGGAGCTGGGCCGGGATGCCGATACCGGCGGGCAGATCAAGTACGTGGTGGAACTGGCCCGCGCGTTGGCGAAGCACGACGAGGTGGCGCGGGTGGACCTGCTCACGCGCCAGGTGATCGACGCCAAGATCTCCGCGGACTACGCCCAGCCCCTGGAGCAGCTTGAGCCATCCAAGGGCTATTTGGTGCGTCTGCCGTGCGGGCCGCGGCGCTATCTGCGCAAAGAGGTGCTGTGGCCGTACCTGGACAGTTTCGCCGACCGCGCCCTGCAGCACATCCGTCAGGTGGGCCGCGTCCCGGACATCATCCACAGTCATTACGCCGACGCCGGTTATGTGGGTTCGCGCCTGGCCAGCCTGCTGGGGGTGCCGCTGATCTACACCGGTCACTCTTTAGGTCGGGTCAAGAACCAGCGCCTGCTTGCCCACGGCACCAAGCCGGAGGCCATCGAGAGCCAGTACCACATCAGCCGGCGCATCGAGGCCGAGGAGGTGGCGCTGGATACCGCCTCGGCGGTGGTCGCCAGCACCTCCCAGGAGGTGGAGGAACAATACAGCCTGTACGACAACTATCAGCCCGCGCGCATGATCGTCATCCCGCCGGGCATCGAACTGGACCGCTTTTACCCGCCGCACCGTACCTGGAACAAGCCCGCCATCTATACCGAGTTGTCACGCTTTCTGCGCGACCCCAGGCGGCCTATGATCCTTGCCCTATCGCGGCCCGATGCGCGCAAGAACATCGGCAGCCTGCTGCATGCCTATGGACAGAACAAGCGCCTGCAGGACATCGCCAACCTGGTGATCGTGGCCGGCAACCGTGATGATGTGCAGGGCATGGAGAAAGGACCGCGCAAGGTCTTCATCGAGCTGCTGCACCTCATCGATAACTATGACCTGTATGGTTTGATCGCCTACCCTAAGCACCACCAGGCAGACGACGTCCCCGAGTTGTTCCGCCTCGCGGCCAAGACCCGCGGCGTGTTCGTCAACCCGGCGCTGACCGAGCCGTTCGGTCTGACACTCATCGAGGCCGCCGCCAGCGGTCTGCCCATTGTCGCTACCGAGGACGGCGGGCCGCGCGACATCATCGCCCATTGCAGGAACGGCATGCTGATCGACCCGCTCAACGTGGCGCGCATGGGCGAGGTCCTGGAACAGGCCCTCAGCGATGCGGCGCAGTGGCGGCGCTGGTCGAGGAACGGCATACGCGGCGTGCATAACCACTATTCGTGGCAGAGCCACGTCAAGAAATACCTGCAGGAGGCGCACAAGATGCTGGGCAAGCGTCACAAGGCGCGCCTGGTGACACCGGCCAAGAGCCGCCTGCCTACGGTGGACCGCATCCTGGTGTGCGACCTGGACGACACGCTGCTCGGCGACCGCGACGGACTGGGTAGCCTGCTTCACCGCCTCAGCGAGGCGGAAAACCACATCGGCTTTGCCGTCACCACCGGCCGGAATCTGGAGAGCACCAAAAAGCAGCTCAAGGAGTGGGGCGTGCCGGTGCCGGATATCATCATGACCTCGGTGGGCACCGAAATCTATTACGGTCACGGCATGGTGCGTGACGAGGCATGGGAGCGGCACATCGACTACCGCTGGGAGCCGGACCCCCTGCGCGAGGCCATGAAGGCGTTTTCCGGTCTCAAGCTGCAGCCCGCGGAGGAGCAGCGCAAATACAAAATCAGTTACTATCTCGAGTCCGGCAAGTTCCCGTCACGGCGTGAGGTGGTGCGGCACCTGCGCAAGCTCGACCTGCACGCCAGCGTGATTTATTCACACAAGGCGTTTCTCGACCTGCTGCCCATCCGTGCATCCAAGGGCCTGGCCTTGCGGCATATCGGCATGCGCTGGGGCCTGCCGCCGGAGCGCTTCCTGGTGGCGGGGGACTCGGGCAATGACGAGGAGATGCTGAGCGGCAACACCCTTGGGGTGGTGGTGGGCAATCACAGTCCGGAGCTTGAACGCCTGCGCGGTCAGGAATTAATTTATTTTGCCGAGGGATATCATGCCTGGGGAATCGTCGAGGGCATCGATCACTACAACTTCTTCGGCGAGATGCGAATTTCAGAAAATGTTGACGAGGCCTATGACGGATTATCTCGAAGCGCTTGAAGCCTATATTCACGATCACCGTGAACCCAGTTACATGCTGCTCAGGTGGTATGCCGGTCTGAACAAGGCGTTTCTGCTGCGATCGGAGCTGTGGGATCAGCTGCAGGCCTGCTGCGCCGAAAACCAGAACACCCAGCTGTTCGATTCACCCCTGGCCAAGACCATCTATGCCACGCAGGAGGCGGCCGTCAGCAGCCCGTGGATCTATCTGGCGGTACGCCCCGCCATCGCACGCTGGCAATACCTGCGGATTCACATTGAGTCCATGGAGCTCGAGATCATCGACGTGTCGCGCTTTCTGCAATTCAAGGAGGCCCTGGTCGTGGGCCACCATCCACTCAACGGCTGGCAGCTAGAGTTCGACATCGCCCCGTTCAATCGGGCCTTTCCCAAGCTGCGTGAGTCGCGTTCCATCGGCCGCGGTGTGGAGTTCCTCAACCGGCGTCTGTCCAGTCAGTTGTTCGTTGAACTGGGCAAGGGTGATAAACGCCTGGTGGATTTTCTGCGCGTGCATCAGTACCAGGGTATGCAGCTGATGGTCAACAGCCGCATCAAGGACGTGGCCGAGCTACGCCAGGCCCTGCGCCGCGCCGAGGCCTTTCTCTCCGCGCAGTCCCAGGACGCCTCGTGGGACGATGTGGGCCATACCTTGCAGACCATGGGCTTTGAGCCGGGTTGGGGTAATACGGTGTCGCGCATGCGCGACAGTCTCAATCTGCTTACCGATATCTTAGAGGCGCCGGAACCCGGCAACCTGGAGCGTTTCCTCGGTCGCATCCCCATGATCTTCAGTCTGGTGATCCTTTCCCCCCACGGCTATTTCGGCCAGGCCAACGTACTGGGCCTGCCGGACACCGGGGGTCAGGTAGTGTATATCCTGGATCAGGTGCGCGCGCTGGAAAAGGAGATGCGCCACCGCATCGCCGAATCGGGCCTGGACATCGAGCCGCAGATCGTGATCCTCACGCGCCTCATCCCCGAGTCCCAGGGCACCACCTGCGATCAGCGCCTGGAGCCCATCATCGGCACCGAATACTCGCGCATCCTGCGCGTGCCGTTTCGCACCGCCGCCGGCGAGGTGGTGCCCCAGTGGATCTCGCGCTTCGAGGTGTGGCCGTACCTGGAGCGCTTCGCCGTGGACGCGGAGAAAGAGCTGTTGGCCGAGATCAACGGCCGCCCTGACCTGATAATAGGCAACTATTCCGACGGCAACCTGGTGGCCACCATCCTTGCCCACCGCCTGCAGGTGACCCAGTGCAACATCGCCCACGCCCTGGAAAAGCCCAAGTACCTCATGTCTGATCTGTACTGGAAGGACAACGATGCCCAATACCACTTTTCCTGTCAGTTCACCGCCGACCTCATCGCCATGAACGCCGCGGACTTCATCATCGCCAGTACCTATCAGGAGATCGCCGGTCAAGAGGGCAGTGTCGGCCAGTACGAGAGTTACACCAGTTTTTCCATGCCGGGGCTGTACCGCGTGGTTGCCGGCATCGACATGTTCGACCCCAAGTTCAATATCGTCTCGCCGGGGGCCGACGCCGATGTCTACTTCCCCTACACCGACAAGCAGCGGCGCCTCGCCGGTCTGCACAAGGAGTTGGAGGACATGATCTACGGCGGCAAGCGCGATGATGCCCGCGGGGTGCTCAAGCACAAGCGCAAGCCCCTGGTGTTTACCATGGCGCGCCTCGATCACATCAAGAACATCACCGGCCTGGTGGAGTGGTACGGTCAGAACGAGCGCCTGCGCAAGGTCGCTAATCTGGCGGTGGTGGCCGGCTACGTGGACGGGACAAAATCAAAGGACCGCGAGGAACAGGCGCAGATCGCCCGCATGCATGAACTGATGGAGCAGTACGGTCTGGACGGCGAGGTGCGCTGGCTGGGCATGCGCCTGGAAAAGAACCTGGCCGGTGAGCTGTACCGCTATATCGCCGACCGGCGCGGCTGCTTCGTGCAGCCGGCGCTGTTCGAGGCATTCGGCCTAACGGTAATCGAGTCCATGGCCTCGGGGGTCCCCACCTTCGCCACCCGCTACGGCGGACCGCTGGAGATCATCGAGCACGGTATCTCCGGTTTTCATATAGATCCCAACCACGGTGACAGCGCTGCCAACCTGTTGGCCGACTTCTTCGAGCGCTGCAAGGTCGAACCCGGTTACTGGGAGAGTATCGCCAACGGGGGGCTGAAGCGGGTGCAGAGCCGTTATACCTGGGCGCTGTACGCCGAGCGCCTGATGACGCTGTCGCGCATCTATGGCTTCTGGAAGTATGTCACCGACCTGGACCGGGACGAGACGCGCCGTTACCTGGAGATGTTCTACGGCCTGCAGTTCCGGCCTTTGTCCGAGTTGGTGAAGCACTGACCGTGGCCTTCCCCTGTCGCAAAGGACAAGTCGGGGCTCAAATATAATGCGGCAAGGGACGCCACCGGGACTGTTTGGACAGGCAATTTTTACGCGGCTATTCTACAATATGGGGCTCACGCGCCCTTAGCTCAGCTGGATAGAGCGCAGCCCTCCGGAGGCTGAGGTCAGAGGTTCGAATCCTCTAGGGCGCGCCAGTCATCTCCCCTTCCCCCATCAACTGCCCGAGTGTTTCCTCCCGTACCATGCGGCTCAGCGCGATGGCCGGGGGCACCTCGATGTCCAGGGTGATGGGCAGGTGGTCCGAGTAGGTGCAGTTCAGCACCCGCGCCTCGGTGAGCTTCAACGACGGTGTGATCAGGATGTGGTCGATATTGCGGAACGGCCGCCAGCTTGGAAAGGTCAGCAGCTCATCGATCGGCGCCCGCAGGGTGGTGTTGGCCAGCAGGGTCTGTATCTCGCGGCTCTGCACCTGGCAGTTGAAGTCACCCATCACCGCCACGTGGGGGTACTCGTTGACCAGGTCGATGAGGAACGCCAGCTGCTTCAGGCGCGCGCGCCGGCTCAGCGCCAGGTGCACCAACACCAGCGCCAGGGAAGTCTCCTTGTCCTGACCATAGCGCACGAAGATGGCGCCGCGCCCGGGGATCACGCCGGGCAGGCGATAATCGATGACCTCCGTGGGCTGAATGCGGCTCAGCAGCCCGTTGGAGTACTGGGCCAGCTTGCCCAGGTTGCGGTTGGTCTGGTGATACCAGTAGGGGAACGCGGCGCACTTGGCCAGGTATTCCACCTGATTGATGAAGTAGCTGCGCAGGCTCCCGGCATCGACTTCCTGCAGGCCGACGATGTCGTAATCGCGCACGATGGCGGCGATGCTGTCCAGATTCTGCAGGCTGGCGCTGTGGGGCAGCACGTGTTTCCAGCTGTGGGTCACGTAGTGGCGGAAGCGCGATGCCGCCGCCCCCGCCTGGATGTTGTAACTGAGCAGGCGCAAACGATTGCCGCCCGCGGTGCGGACAATCTTTTGCGTCGCCGCGGACAGGCCGTCTGGTTGATTCTCGGGTTGTTCGCCCAGCACTATATCTGACACACCATCTCGCCCAGTTTTTCGGTCAGCTTCATGTTCTCCCGGTAGTCCACGGGGCAGTCGATAATGCTCACCGTGTTGTCCGCCAGCGCCGTCTTGAGTATGGACTGCAGGTCCTGGGTGCGCTCCACGCGGTAGCCTTTGGCGCCAAAGGCCTCGGCGTATTTGACGAAGTCCGGGTTATTGAATTTCACATAGCTCGAGCGGCCGAACGCCACCGTCTGCTTCCACTCGATGAGTCCGTAGCCGCAGTCGTTCCATATCAGGATGACGAACGGCACCCCCAGGCGCATGGCGGTCTCGATCTCCTGGGAATTCATCATGAAACCGGCATCGCCGGTGACCGCCACCACCGCCCGGTCCGGATAGGCGAGCTTGGCGGCGACGGCGCCCGGCACGGCAATGCCCATGCTGGCGAAGCCGTTGGATATGATGCAGGTATTGGGTTGTTCGCAGCGGAACATGCGCGCCATCCACATCTTGTGGGCGCCCACGTCGCAGATCACGATGTCATCCATGCCGAGCACGGTGCGCAGGTCCCAGATGATCTTTTGCGGTTTGACGGGGTAGCCCGTATCGTCGCGATGCTGATTCATGTCCTCGATGAGGGACTCGCGCAGCGGGCGCATGCGGTTGCCCTCATGGGGCTTTGCCTGTTCGCTGATGCGCAGCAGGCTTTGCTTGATGTCGCCCACCACGCCCGCCTCCACGATGTA
>CAYXAX010000155.1:0-6426 GCA_964463055.1 uncultured Gammaproteobacteria bacterium
CAGGGGGATGATGCGTGATACTTCTCCCCGGTCAGATTCTGCGCATGATGTACATCAGCCTGGTACTGGTCAGGCACGGCCTGGATGAGATCATTCTTGCCACCCACTTATTCCGCCCCATTCGCTTCGTACGCTACCTCGCGCCGTGGAACTGGATCCCCCGTCACCGGGAATCGCGCGGGGTACGCATCCGCCAAGCCCTGGAGGACCTGGGTCCGATCTTCGTCAAGTTCGGTCAACTGCTGTCCACCCGCCGCGACCTGCTCCCTGATGATATTGCCGAGGAGCTGGCCCTGCTGCAGGATCATGTCCCGCCGTTTCCCAATGACCAGGCGCGGGCCATCCTGGAACGCGCCTACCAAAGGCCACTGTCCGAGGTATTCGCCTCCTTCGAGGAAACGGCATTCGCCTCCGCGTCTATCGCGCAGGTGCACAAGGCACAGCTGCATGACGGCCACAAGGTGGTGGTCAAGATACTGCGGCCTCACATCGACAGGATCATCCAGCGCGACATCTCGCTGTTGTATACCCTGGCGGAGTTGGCAGAGCGCTACTGGCGCGACGGCCGGCGCCTGCGCCCCACCGAGGTGGTGAGCGAGTATGAAAAGACCATTACCGACGAATTGGATCTCATGCGCGAGGCTGCCAGCGCCTCCCAGTTAAGACGCAACTTCCTCAACTCCGAGCTGCTCTATGTCCCCGAGGTCTACTGGGACTATACCCACCGCAACGTCCTGGTCATGGAGCGCATCTCGGGCATTCCCATCAGCAACGTCAAGGCCATCAAAGAGGCGGGCATCAACCTCCAGAAACTCGCCGAGGCGGGTGTGGAGATCTTCTTCACCCAGGTGTTCCGCGACAGCTTCTTTCACGCCGATATGCACCCGGGCAACATTTTCGTCTCACCCCAGGGACGCTATCTGGCCGTGGACTTCGGCATCATGGGGACCCTGAGCCCCCAGGACCAACACTACCTGGCGGAAAATTTCCTGGCGTTTTTCAACCGCGATTACCGGCGCGTCGCCGAGCTGCACATCCAGTCGGGGTGGGTGCCCCAGGGGACACGGGTGGAAGAATTCGAGGCCGCGGTACGCAGCGTGTGCGAACCGATCTTTGAGCGACCTCTCAAGGAGATCTCATTCGGGCGGCTGTTGCTGCGTCTGTTCCAGACCGCGCGCCGCTTTCACATGGAGGTGCAGCCCCAGCTGGTGCTGCTGCAAAAGACCCTGTTGAATATCGAAGGCCTGGGTCGTCAATTGTACCCGGACCTGGATTTGTGGCGCACCGCCAAACCCTTTCTGCAGCGTTGGGTCAGTGAGCAGATCGGGCCGCGGGCCTTTATCAAGGGTCTGCGCAACCAGGCCCCGCAGTGGTCATCGGTGCTGCCCGCCATACCCATGCTGGCCTATGAGGTCCTGCAGCAGGCCCATGCCGGCAAGCTGGCGGTTGAGCTCAAGTCATCGGAGTGGGCGGAGGTACGCCGCGAGATGCGCAGCGCCAATCGCCGCACCTTCCTCGCCATCATCGGCAGCGCCCTGATCATCAGCGGGGCGGTGCTGCTGGGCCTGGACGGATACGCCCCCACCATGCTGTGGAACGCCCCGTTGATGACCTGGGTGGTGGTGATCATGGGCTTGGTGATACTGGTCAGCGCCTGGCCTTCAAATCGGGACTGACGCCCCGCAGGGCGTGAGGTTTCGGGTAGGAACTGGCGGGGTCGGTGCGTTCTACAAACGAACCAGTCCGGCCTCCACCTCGGCGCGCTTGTGGCGGCCGGCCAGGATCTCGATCAGCTGCAGGGTGAAGTCCATGGCCGTTCCCGGACCGCGGGAGGTTATCACCTTACCGTCCACCACCACCGGCGCGTCCACCAGATCAATACCGTCCGGCTCCGAAATGGCGCCGGGAAAACAGGTAGCGCGTTTGCCCTGCAGCAGCCCGGCATGGGCCAGGATCCTGGGAGCGGCGCAGATGGCCGCTATGTATTTGCCGGCGCCGGCCATTGTCGCCAGCAATTGATGAATGCGCGGGTCCCGATCAAGGGCATCGGCACCCTTGCCGCCGGGTAACACCACCATGTCGAATTCGAGCGCCATGGCATCATCCAAAGTGGTGTCGGGAATCAGCACGACACCGCGGCTTGCCTTGACCGGCCGGGCATCCAGACCCGCGGTGACCACCTTGATGCCCCCACGACGGAGCAGATCGATCACTGTCACGGCCTCTAACTCTTCACAATCCTGGCTTAGCGGTACAATCACATCCGTCATAATCACCTCCTGCCTGTCGACCGTGGCATGAATGCCCCACGGCGCTTTGACACGACAATATTTCAGACCCTATGACGCCGGCTGAGTTTAGGGACTCAGCGGCAATGATGTGTACATGCCCGGTGCGTCCGTCGACACGGTCCACACAGACAAACGCGGCGATCGCTCCTTACTCGGTATCGGAGTGCACCATCTTGAGATCCATGCGGGGCCCAGGCTGCCATGGGCTGAACTTGTGGATAAGGTAGGACACCGGCACCAGATCCACCCCGTCACGGCTCAGGCGCGGCAGGCGTTTCTCCAGGTACGCCAGCGTGACAGGATGGGGATGGCCGATGGCCAGCGCCCAGCCCTGGCGACGCGCCACGGCCAGCAATCGGCGGAACTGGTGGGCGATGGCGGGGGTTGACATGTCGTCATCGAGGAACACATCTCGACTCAGCGTGGGCACCTGGTTTTCATTGGCCACCTGCTGTGCCACGGTCATGTCCGTGGTGCGGCTGTCGATGAAAAACAGGTCGCCGCGCTTGCTTATCTCCCGCATCAGCCACAGCATCGTCCCCGGGCTCTGGGTTAACAGAGAGCCCATGTGATTATTGACACCCTCGACGTAAGGCACGGCATTGAGGTCGTCCGTCACCGTCTGTATCAGCTCGTGCTGCGTCATGTCTACGGTCAGCCCGCCGGGGCCAATATCGCGCCCGTCTATGGCCTGCATGGGCAGGTGCAGCATGACCTCCTTGTGCCGTGTGTGGGCCATGACCGCCAGCGGCTGCACATAGGCCATGTAGGGAAGAAAGGAATACGCCACCGGCCCCGGGAGATCGATGGCTTGTCGGCCGTACTGCAGATTCTCACCGACATCATCGATGATGATGGCGATAACGGGCCGGTGATGGGACACCGCCGTGGTATCGGCGGCGTCACCGTCGGCAGCGAGGGCGGGTCGGTGCAGGGCACCTATCAGGCCTGCAATGAAAAGAATGCGCTTATTCATTCATCCCATTTGCCATGGTCATGACAGGTGACCCGCGGCCGTTTACAACAGCCTAGCTTCTCTGTTGCAGCAGATACAGCCCCTTGAGAAGGTTCAGCGCCTCGTACAGCTGATAGTCATCCTTGGCCAGTGTCTTAAGCTTTTCATCATCACTGACAGAGGACTTTTTCTTGGCGTTGGGGTCTTCCTTGTCATTGTCCAGATGGTGCGATAGATTCGCCTCCTTGATCGGTGCCACATCTTGTTGTTGACCCACTTCCGACACCTTCATGTCCTCCAGCTTGATGTCCGGCACGATGCCCTCGTTCTGAATGGAACGCCCGGAGGGGGTGTAGTAACGCGCCGTGGTGAGCTTCAGCGCGGTACCCTCACCGAGTGGCAGAATGGTCTGCACCGAACCCTTGCCGAAGGTACGCTGGCCCATGATGACCGCGCGCTTGTGATCCTGCAGCGCACCGGAGACGATCTCCGAGGCGGAGGCCGAACCACCGTTGACAAGCACCACCAGCGGCTCGCCGTTCAACACATCCCCCGGGGTAGCGGTGAATTTGAGCTCAGCATCGTCGGTGCGGCCCTCTGTATAGACGATCAGCCCTTTATCCAGGAAGGCGTCCGAAACCGCCACCGCGGCACTCAGCACCCCGCCGGGGTTGTTGCGCAGATCCAGCACCAAGCCCTTCAGTTTGCCCTTGCTCTGCTTCTTCAGTTCGCTGATCGCCTCGACCATGCTGTCGCCGGTGTGGGCTTGAAAATGGGTGATTCGTACGTAGCCGTAACCGTTTTCCAGCATCCTGCTCTTGACGCTCTTGACCTTGATGACGTCCCGGGTCAGGGTGAGCAGCAGGGGTTTCTCCGAACCCTCGCGGATAATGGTCAGCGTTATCTTGGTGCCCGGCTTGCCGCGCATCAGATCCACCGCATCCTTGAGGGTCATGCCCTTCACCGGTTTGTTGTCGAGCCGGATTACCAGATCCCCCGCCTTGACACCGGCCCGCTTGGCAGGCGTGTCATCAATGGGGGCGATCACTTTGACAAAACCGTCCTCCATGCCGACTTCGATACCGAGCCCGCCGAACTCACCCGTGGTACCGACTTGCAGTTCCTTGTAATCCTCTTTGTCCAGATAGTCGGAATGGGGATCGAGGCTGGCAAGCATGCCGCGGATGGCGCCGTCCAGAAGGTCCTTGTCTGAAACAGGTTCAACATAGTCCTGTTTGATCTTCTCGAAGACCTCACTGAAGGCATGCAACTGATCCAGCGGCAGGGCCGATTGCGTCGTGGCATCCTTTTCGGCGAATACGCCTTCGCCGATGGACAGGGACACGCCGAGAGCGACGCCAAGGAACAAAATCAATGTGTTACGTACGTTCAACTTCATGAGCACGGGCTCCTAAAGGCTGCTTAAAGGAATTCTAGCACTTATTATGACGAATCGGTTCAACAATACTGTCAGCATATCCCTCTGACAACAAACGGGTTTGGAAGTGCATTCTACACCACTCGGCGCAGTTTCGGCCGCCGACCATTGAGTTATCGGAGGGCCGTGGGATTCTCTTAATGAAGACCGTGAAATTCATGGGGCCCGTCGAGTCCCTTTGAACAACCGGGTTATTTCTTACACCAAAGTAGCGGATTGCTCGGCGTGCCATTGTGACGAATTTCAAAGTACAGCCCGGGCCGGTCGCGTCCACCGCTATTGCCGACGCTGGCGATAACTTCGCCGGTATCCACCCAATCACCCACCTCTTTATAAATACTTTGGTTGTGTCCGTACAGGCTCATGTATCCGTTGCCATGATCAATGATCACCAGCAGCCCATAACCACGCAGCCAATCGGCAAACGCCACCCGGCCGTGGTAAACGGCGTGAACGTCATCGCCGAGACCGGCATCGATCAATACCCCCTGCCACTTTAATTTGCCAAGACTGCGCGGGGTGCCAAAGCGCGCCGCGATGGGACCCCGTGTGGGCCAGTGCAGCTTACCCTTGAGTTGCCCGAACGGCCGCCCCCCCGCCTGCTCCGGTATATCCGACAGTGCCTGGCGCAGGCGTTCCACTACCGTCTGCAGGCGATGTTCGTTGGCCAGTAACCGCGCCAACTCCTGGTCCTTACTCTCGATACGTGCGTTGACCTCGGCCAACACCGCGTTGCGCGCCTGTAGCTGGGATTGCAGAGAATCCTTCTCCTGTTGCTGGCGGCCATGAAGATCGTCCAGGGTCTGTACCTGCTTTGCGATGGCGGCCTTCAGCGTCTCGATCTCATCCAGCTCGGAAGTCACGGCGTGGATGCGTTTTGCCCGGGCACGATTGAGGTAATCGTAAAAGATCAGATTGCGGCTAACCGTGGCGGGATTCTGCTGATCCAGCAGCAGCTTGAGATAGCCCTGGCGTCCGACGGCAAAAGCAGCGCGCACCTGCTGGGCCAGCGCGCCTTGCTGCTTGCCCAGTTCGACCTCGTGGCGCCGCTTGTCCGCGGTCAGTTCCGCGAGTTTCTGTTCCTGATGGCGCAGTTCCTCGCCGGTCTGCCTTAACGCCAGACTGAGCTTGCCGATCTGCTTTTCAGCCCGCCTCAGCTGAGCCTGCAGCGAATCTTTTTTGCCGTGCTCGATATCAAGGTCATGGCGCAGGGTCTGGATGGCGGAGCGGAGTTTTTCCAGTTCATCGGCCTTGATGGCCAGTGAATCGGCCGCGAACAAGGGTGAGCACGGTGCGGTAAAAAGCAATATCAATGCCGCAGCCACCGCGAGCATGGCCTTTGCATCCGCGCAACGCCGCTGCCGCATGTTCCTGAAGAGATTGATAGGGACTGCGATCGGCATCGGCTCCTTCCCGAGCACGGTCCGTGAAGCACGGTGAAAAGATTATGACATAACCTGGATGATACTGGTGCCGGTCATCTCGCGGGGTTTGTCCATGCCCATGACATAGAGCAGTGTCGGCGCGATATCCGACAGGCGCCCACCCTCGCGCAGGTGCGCCGGCCGCCCCATGTAGATAAGTGGCACAGGATTGCTGGTATGGGCGGTATGAATCTGCCCATTGTCCAGGCACATCATCTCTGCATTACCATGATCGGATGTGATCACCATCTCGCCGCCCACTCTGCGCAACGCCGCCTCCACCCTGCCCAGGCAGTGGTCCACCACCTCGATGGCCTT
>CAYXAX010000156.1:0-6403 GCA_964463055.1 uncultured Gammaproteobacteria bacterium
CGGCTTTCCATTTGCTCAACGTGTCTTTGTCGTTGCCGGGGTCAATCGCGGCGTAGTAGGCCTTTGCAGTGGCTTCGTTTTCCTGCTCACTGATGGCAGCACCCTGGGGTGTCTTTTGGGCAAACAGGGCATCCAGGGTGGCATCGCTGGATTTGAAGCTGAGCGTCGCGTCCGGTGTGCCAGCCGACTGGTCGATGATGTTGCCCGACTGGTCGAGCACATACAGATAAGTGGATATGCCGCTGGCTTTCAGGGTGACGGTGGTGGTCACTTGCAGGTTATTGCGTACCGTGGGGTATATGCGCTCGTTGTCTTTGAGATCGGCGAGAAGGTCTTTCAGCTTGACCTTGGGCAGGTCGAACGTATACCACGGGTTGCGGTAGTCGTCCTTGCTCTGGCCACCGGCGCCGGCAGCCGACCAAGAGCCCGACGCCGACTGGGTGATCGTCTTGGTGCGCGCTTCGGCGACGCCGTCCACATAAACGTTATAGTCGATGGCGGTCGCCACGTCGATGGTGAAGGGCTGGTCGGCCGTGCCCGAGGTGCTCGCAGTTGCCGCCACCACCTTGAAGGTGCCGGGGACCTCGAGTAGCGTGAGAAAGCGGTCCGGGTCCGCAGGAGGGTTGGCCGTCACTGTTATCGTATCAGTACCCGTGGCGCCCTTATCGTCGGTAACCGTCAGCTCGAACTTGAAAGGGGTGGGCGAAAACACCTCGGGAAGGGAAACGGTCGAGGTGGAATTATTTGCCTTGGCGAGCGTCAAGGTCGGCGTACCCGCTACCTGCTTCCACTCAAAACTCTGTATAACCCCGTCGGGATCGTAGCTGTCCCGGCCGCTCAAGGTGATTTCGGTCTGGGAGCGCGCTTCCTGATCGGGGCCGGCGACGGCGACGGGTGCATCATTGCCTTGACCGCCCACGTTGGGTTTTGGACAGCCGGTGAGGACCGCGGTCAGACACAGGAGGGCCATAGCGGTTAAAAATGAACGACCGTGGTTCGGCATGGGTGCGCTCCTCTTTGCAGTGCGGCGCCCGATAGTCATTGATTGATATTTCATGGCCACTTCCTTCAGAACTCCAGGCGGACGCCGCCGGTAAACAGGTTGTCGGTGATGCTGTTCATGCCGAGCAATGTCTCGTAGTGCAGGAAGGCCATCAAGCCCCGTTGAAACACCGCCGACACGCCGATGCCGAGGCTGAAGTAATCCCTGGTCGGACTGTCGGTGGGGGCGGAGAGGAAATTGGAGGCCAGGGGGTCGGCCACGTAGCGGGCCTGCACGTTGCGGCTGCCGTCGCTGAATTCGTGATACCACTGCAGCATTCCCTCCGGGACAAGCACGCCGAAGCGCTCGCTCAGGGCATAGGAGACCTGACCGCCGATGCTGGTGGTGACTGACGTCACGCCCTGGTCCTGGAGCTGCAGATTGAACGCGTGGGCGTTGGTCTCCGTATAGCCGCTGATGTCCGCGTGCAGGTAATTGAGGTGGGCCAGGCCTGAATAGGTGAGCGCCTTGCGGTGCCCTTCATAGCTCCCGCCGAAGCTGAAGGCGTACTGGAAGCTGTCGGTGCTGCCGTAGGCCACCTCATTGGTGGGCGGCACGCCGGGGTTATTGGACGGGTACTTGATGTGGCGCACGATGTCGAAGCTGTTGCCGCCCAAACTGAAGATGCCGTCCAGGCTGAACGGTTCCATGTTGTAAAGTCCATAGATCGAGCCGGTGACGCCGCTGGACTTGATGTTGCCGTCCACCACGCTCTTGGAGGAATTGAAGTCGGCCTCGTATTCCGTATAGCCAATGGCGGCGCCGAACACCGCCTTGTCGGTGAGCCGGTAGTCAGTGCCGAAGGTCAGGTTGCTGTTGCCGAAGTCGAAGGCGTCCTCGCGGGCGGTGGGGTCCTTGCTGCCGAAGCCCAGGGAGCCGTTGACGAACCCGCCCAGCTTGCTGAAGTCGATGCCGGTGACCTTGTCGGCGCTTGCACCGCCGCCGCCGCGCGGGTCGTCGGGGTTCATGGCCAGTGCAGTGTCGGGAAGGCCGTTGTCCTGCATGCTCATGTGAAAACCGGTGGCGCCGAGTTTCAAAGCGGTGAGGCGCGCGGACACGCTGGTCAGCTGTCCCGAGGTGGTCTTGGTGGCCATGGTGCCGGGGGTGGTCAGCTCCTCGGCAGCGACCCACTGCAGTGCCTTGCTCAGCCCTTCCACGGTCAATCCCAGGCTGAACTGGGTGGGGCCGGTGCCCTGCTGTTCATTGGCGGTCTGAACCAGTTCACGGGTGAGTTCGAACAGGCTCTGTTCACCCGAGGTGAGTGTCGTAGTGCTGGATTTGTTCAAAAGCGCAGTATAGACGGCCTGGGTACCAGCCGCCGCCGACGCCTCGGCCGGGGTCAGTCCCGGCACATCGGTTAAATCCGCGCGCGCACTGAGAGGTGCAAGAGTGATGATGCCCGCGGCGACCGCACCGAGGGTGATGCGGCAATATACGGCTGATAAGCGCGCGGTAGGGCGGTGCCGTGCGGGCGGTGGCTCCGCCGCACTCCCGCATGCGTCGTGGTTTCCTGCACTACTCATCTATATTGCTCCCCTCAGGCATTGCCGGCGGTTGCTCGCCGTGTAGATCCGCCGGTGAGTATCGCGGCGAATGATTATATTGTGCAGCGTTCAAGCATGGGGCACGACGCCACTCTGATTATCAGTGAGATGCGCGCGCGTATGTGGGGGCTTGTGTTCCAGTCGCTTCTTGCAAGAAACGACCCCAACATGCTTGTCCGTGATAAACGCGGCAATGGCGAGAGAAATCACGACACAAATCGACGCGAGCGGGCGGCACCCTTCTTATTAACGTTCCTCCCCTCCGGGCTGGATTGACTGCTGCGATCCACCTTCTGCGGTTTTGGTGACCGTTGGTCGCCGGATTATATTTTGTATGCTTTGAAATTTCAGGGCATGCACGCTGCCCGTTTTTTGATCATTTTCAAATACTGTAGGCTGATGGTCTGGGTTTGTCTAGCAGCATAAACACCGAAGACTTCGCCTTGGCTGGAATCGCCCGGAGACGCGGCGCCTGAGTGACTCGATATATGCGCCAATGAGGGACGGGTCCTCGGTCGATGGACAACTTTGGTGCGATGACCGGGAACCTGATGGCTGTGATTGGTCTGTGCTGGTGGCGGTTGGATATGTGGGGGCTCAATCTATGCGATGCGGAGAATAATTGGGAATAATTTACCAAAATTATGATTATCTAGAACTCGCAAGTCATGCGGATGCCCTATGCATCCTCGTCGTAGAGGGATACAACCAGTCCCCCGCAGACATTCACGGTTGTCGATGGTGTGTCTTGAGACTGTGGATGGGTTCTTGACCCGTGGTCCTGTTAAGACGTTTGCCGTCATTTCATCGCTGAGAAGGGTATTCCCCCGCAGCCGAGAAAGGATATGCGACCTTCGCTATGGATATTTTCGCTGACGGTTCAGATCGAGTGGCCCTCATGGATTCGATACGGACAGCGGTCGCATTTGGTTTTTTAATCATGGGCAATGTCCTTTATCATTGCGCCTGGAAAATGGAACGGTCTCCGACCGTGATAGGCGTTGTCTCGACATGGTGGAAAAAATAGTCAGCGTACTGGCGGCGTTTATTGTCGCCACCATCTCGCATCTAGGTTACGCCGGGGTGGTGCTGTTGATGGCCATCGAGAGTGCCTGTATTCCCCTGCCTTCCGAGATCGTCATGCCGTTTTCGGGTTACCTGGTGTTTACCGGCGAGTTCAAGCTGTGGGCGGTGGCGTTGGCCGGCGCGGTGGGGTGCGTGCTGGGCTCGCTGGCCGCCTATGGCCTCGGGGCGTGGGGTGGGCGGCCGCTGATCGAAAAATACGGCCGTTACGTGCTCATTTCCCATCACGACCTGAATCTCGCCGATCGCTGGTTCACGCGCCATGGCGACATCACCATCTTTATCGGTCGCCTGCTGCCGGTGATACGCACCTTCATCGCCTTCCCCGCCGGCGTGGCGCGCATGTCCCTGTGGCGATTCAACTTGTATACCTTTTTGGGTTCATTCATCTGGTGTCTGGCACTGGCCTGGATCGGGAAAAAGCTCGGCGAGCACTGGAATACCCTCGGTGTGTATTTCCATCGTTTCGATGCGGCCATCGGCGCGGCGCTTGCAGTTGCCATCGTCTGGTACGTGTGGCGGCACATCAAGCATCTCAAGCGGCGGTAATAGTGTAAGGTCCGTTGTGCGGATCTCACCGTGATTCAAGATGGGGTCTCAACTGGCAGGTCTCAGGTCAGAAATACCCGAGAAATCCGGAACACATGAAATTCAAAATTCCAGTGGTTCTGGCGTGATCTGGTGGAATTCCTCAGGATTCAACTGTCGGGGTTCGGCCAAAAACAGACGGTCAACCAGTCGCATAATCAGCGGCTTTGGGAATGACCTCGGCCATGCCAGAACTTACAATGCCTATAAGGTCTGGCTTGGAGTGAAGTACTAAAATTCAAGGCGCTACAGGCATTTCATCTTGGCTTTTCAGCAACTGAAGCGCAGTGAAAAGTCTTTCTATCTCATTGTCGCTTTTCCCGAGCGTACGCAACCATTCCCGCGCTTCTTCATAGATCCAAAACTCGTCTGTCGATTCATCGAGGTGGTCTATGATGCCTCTAATTTCCTCATCGTCATACATATTCAGGGTATTCCTCGCCCATTTCAGTCGTGCCTGAATCACGGTTTTTTCGTTTACGGCTTTCATAGCATTTTCTCTCCAGAGTCGCTTCCTGAACACATCAACCCTCCAATTTATCGAGGGCTGTCTATAAAAACATTTGGTGCGCTCCCCGAAAGCAACTAAAAACGGGCTTTACATTGCTATATCTGCAGGGAATCGGGTCAAGCGTTATAACCGTACCTGATCAACCTGCGGCACAAAGCGCAAACAGGAAAATAAAGACGACTAGTGTGCTAATAAAAGCACGTACTGTTAGCCGTATGGTTGACTTAACTATAGGTTGAATTGCGTTGGCCAGCATATCTCGTACCTCATTTTTGTTATAAATCAGAATGTCTTGACTGGGCTTCTAATGTTAAAAATGTGAGCTTATTCACACATACTATGTATCGACCATCGATGACGCTAAAATGTGACTAAGATCACAAATTTCCGTATTAACTAGGGCCGTGGTTATGGAGTAAGGGAGATCCTTAGCTCATCTGCTACCGCGCGGTAAGGCATGGTGTTGGATCAAGGGCAGCGTTGGCCAGGAGCGCTGGCCTTTGCTTGCCCGCGATATGGTATCCAAAGTGTAGATGGATAGACGTCAATCACCCTTGGATATGTAATCGCGAGTCCGCTCACAGCCAAAGACGCACTGTCAGCTGTCAAGGTGCTGCACCGGACGGCAACCCCGCTGCGATTCTTTGCCGCCGGCGATATGAGTCTTTTCTTTGGATGCAGTCTAGGGGTCCTCTTTGGGTCGCGAGCAGCCTTTCGTGATGTGGGGTTTTCTGAAGCTGTCTGTCAGATCAAGCCGCAACTACTGAAAACCGAATGCGGTTTGACAGTGACAAGGTAAGCAGGCCAATCTGATTGCGGCCTGCTTTCGCCGCCAAGCAGTCGGCTTGACGATCCGCGCGGTACTTGTATTATCATGTAATAATGCATAATTTATATATCTATTATCTTCTCGGAGCGTTTTTATGAAACTATACGGCTCATTGACATCGCCTTATGTACGCAAAGTGCGGGCATTTATCCTGGAGAAGAGATTGCCGGTGGAACTCGTGGTGGAGGCACCCACGGATTCCGCCGGCAACGTGGCGCGCCTCAACCCCCTGGGCAAGGTGCCGTTGCTGGTGCGCGACGACGGTGAGGTGCTGTTCGACTCGCCCATGATCATCGAATATCTGGATTCCCAAGGGGGTTCTGCCCTGCTGCCGCCCCCCGGCGAGGCTCGCTGGCGGGTTCAGCGCTGGCACGCCCTGGCGCAGGGCATGGCCGATGCCACCGTCGCTCGGTTGATGGAGACGCGGCGTGCGCGGGAAAAGCAGGACCCTGGCCAGATCGCGCGGCAGGAGGGCAAGATCGCCGCGGCCATGACGTTCGCGCAGGACCATCTCGGCAGTGGCCAATTCCTGAGGGGTGATGCGTTCGGTATCGCCGATATCGCCATGGCGGCCAGTCTGGAGTACATTGATTTTCGTTACGCCCACGACTGGCGGTCGAAATACCCGCGCCTGGCGCAGTGGCACGCGGGTGTGGCGGAGCGGGCGTGTTTGAAGGAGACGCGGTTCCCCACTGCCGTTTGATAACCGTTGGGTGGTTGTACGAAGTGTTGCGGCGACAAATGCCGCGGTGCATCCTGTCTGGGTCGCAGGTCGCAGGTCGCAGGTCGCAGGTCGCAGGTCGCAG
>CAYXAX010000157.1:0-6373 GCA_964463055.1 uncultured Gammaproteobacteria bacterium
GCGGATGTACCAGCGGTAAATAAGCGCCGGCATGCCCATGGTCACGACAACGCGGGCGGATTTCCCCAGCAGGTGTTTCTTCCATCTGATACCGGACGCGGGTTTGTCCATGGCGAAGCCCGGCCGGAACACCTGCTCCAGAAACGCCTTCAACAAGGCCGGCATCGTCCCTAGCCACAAGGGGTAAATGAAAACCAGGTGCTCTGCCCACTCGATGGTCTGTTGGGCGCGGCGTATGGCATCCGGCGGCGGGGCGTTTTCGAAGTCTTCTTTGGTGCGCAACAGGGGAAAATCCAAACCGGCCACGTTTATCACCGTGACCTCGTGCCCCCCTTCCTTGGCACCGTTGGTATAGGCCGTTGCCAGGGCATGCCCGAAGCGGTTAGCGCCTGGATCCGGATGGCCCTGGATAATGGCGATGCGACTGCCCATGGCGTCCTCCCCGAGGGGGAAAGCTCATTTCGGGACTTGGGGTCATGAACGCCCTCAAGCCTGCCGGACATGAGAATTACACCCGATACTGATCTAATCATTGTCAACCTGTGAAGGCAGGTCAACATGTTTCTGTGACGGGGAGGGTAAGAGAATCAAACGCGAAATGACGCCAGAATGAACGTGGAGGAGATGGGGCAGAGGTGTTGGTTGGCCGGCTGCTGGTCAGCCTCGCCGGTCACCCGCAGCCAGCACGATACTATTGATATTTCAATAGGATAAATGGCACTGCAGGTGGCATGGCGCTGCCGGGACAGGATTACCGGGGTTTGTGACATCCATCACAGTCGCGAAGGGGTAAATCCGGAAAATAAGACTCCGGATGATGAGTCTCTCTCCTATTTCCGTCATCTGACTACCCCTCTTGGCCCCAGGCAACCCCCCTGGGGCCGTTTTTTCACCTGACTTCCCCCATGATTCCAGTGACGGAAACCGCTGCCAACCGGTTGCGGCTTACTCTAATACGCATTATTAAATTATATCCCACTACACTTAAGCCTCCATTAAACGGTGATGACTGGCGCTCAATCCCGCCCACCAACCGCCTTTCCCAGGTACTGTATACAGGCCGAACAGAATCGCGTTTGACTCAATCCTAAGTCAGCACGGTGTCCGATCCGGTGGCCTGCGAAACCCCGAACAACCCCATCGACCTCGGCATCACCACGCGCGGACAGGCGGCGTGCACCTCGTCATAAATCACGCGCGGCCGGTCGGTATAGCGCCGCGAGAAGTGGAACGGCACCAGCCGGGCCACTTCGGCGGCCTCAGCGATCTCGCCGCAGGCGCGCGCGGTCAAATGACCGGTGCGCAACGCATGCTCGCTATCGGTCGCAACGAAATAGGCTTCGCAGAAAAAGGTGTGGGCATACCGGGCCAGGGACTGCAGGCGGCGGCGATTGTCAGGGCTGTCGGCAAGGTCGGTGGCATACACCAGCTTCTTCGCCGGCGTAATGAGCACTAGGTCGGCCGCCAACGCCGCCACGCTTGACTCACTGCCGTTGGGCAGCTTCACCATGGCCGTTTCGTTTTCAGCCAGGAGATGCCGCTTCAACTCGGCCAGCCACGGCCCCGGCGCCAGGCCGCGGGCCTCAAGGCGGTCTTTGCGAACGTTGATCTCCTTGAGCGGTTCAAAGGCATAGGCCAACACCGGCGTGTGATGGTCGAGCTGCTGTGCCCGCACGCAAAAACCCATCTCCTGCAGCACGATCCCCTGTTCCAACCCGACCTCGCCCAGCGCCTCCCCCGCCCTGCCGGCCTGCAGGCGAAACCGTCGCGCGCGATCCGGGTGCAGCTCCATCACATCGAAACATGGACCGCGCTCCGCCACCCGGTCCCAGAGGATGCCTTGCAGAAAACCCTCTATGTGCCGGGCCAGCCCCGGCGGTCCATACAGCCGGCACGGCGCGAACTCACCCATCCGTGAGCGCAATAGCCACAGGAACCCCCCGATATGGTCCATGTGGGCGTGACTGATAAAGACGTCCGTCACCTGATGGGCGATGCGCGCCGGCAGGCGTGTGCCATCGCCCAGGTCGAACAGCAGACTGCGGCGCTGATGGCGCAAGCGTAGGTGCAGCAGCGGATCACCGAAGACACCATTGACCAGGCACACATCGGCCGCGCCGACCCGGCCGGCGACGCGCGGCCCGCCGCTGTCCTGAAGCGGCACGGTCATATCAGGGGGCGGCAGGTATGCCAGCCTGTCCGCCGCGAACGGCACAGCCGTTTCTATCAGGCCATCGGCGGAGCGTTGCGCGTCACGTACCAGCACGCCGTCAAAAACCGGGGGCGGCGCCGGCAGCCTGACGGTCAGCCGCCCGGCCCGCAAACCCGCCACCTCGGCCATGGCCACGGTGAGGCCGCGCCGCAACAGCGCCGCCTGTCGCCCCACCCAGGCACTCCCTTCGCCCAGCGGCGGCGGTGTGCCATACAGGTTGACCTGGCCCAAGTCGATGTCCAGCTCGCTACTATTGCTGAGATAGGCATTCCAGCCTTCCGTGCGCCGGCGGGCGCGGCGGCGTTTACCCGCCGGTCGGGCCTGCGGAGAGGCATGCACCACAAACAGCTCGCCGGGCAAGGCGCGCAGTTCTTCAAGCAACGGCGGTGGGCGTTGCGCGGCGGTGATGGCCAGCACCGCATCCGCGCCACTCGCCTCGAACAGGCCCTGTAACAGCTCCCGGCCGGCGATGCCCCGCACAACCCCGGGGCCATCCACCAGCAGCACGCCGTTGTCCGGGGGCTGCGCCAGGCGCCGCACCGCCGTCACCAACGGCAGACGAAAGCGCCCCGCGTCCAGGCTGCACAAGGCCTCATAAGCCGACACCCGCCAGCCATCCCCGTGCCATGCGGCGAGGGACACGGTGCCCGGCAGACCAAATGCCGGCGAACCCGGGTCGGCGCACAGGCCGTAACAGCGGCGGCCGGCGGCAACGAGGGTGTGCGCCACCTGGGCCGCCAGTGTCGACTTGCCCACGCCCGTCGCGCCGTACAGCAATACGCGCCGATCTTGTTTTAACACCGTCTCGACAATATCAGCGGCGCGACAGGCCACAATGGGCAAGCCGTGATCCAGTGAGTTCATCACCATAACCGCCATGATGGGACGCCTGCTGTGAATTGGCAATCCGTCTGCGCTGATCGATACCCTGTTGCCTGTCGAGCTTACTCCTCGTGGGCAAAGGTCTTGACGATATACCCCCCCGACTTTTCGTCGTATTCCAACTCCAGCAGCTTGCGTGCCTGGGCCTCTTCCAATAACTTTCCAAAGGTGCGAAAGCCGTGGTAGGTCTCGTTAAAACCGGGTTTGCGCCGTTTCAACGCCTGCTTGACCATCGAGCCCCATACCTTCTCTTCCTCGCCACGCTCTTCAAACAGGTCTTCGACCGTCTCCATCACCAGGTCCAGCGCCTCCTGCTGCTTTTCCTCCTCGGGCTTGGCAGCGGCCTTGGCCGGAGTCTTCCTGGCCGGCGTCTTGCGCCTGGCCTTCTGCTGCTTTTCTGCCTCCCGCACCAGATCATCATAAAAGATGAACTCATCGCAATTGGAGATCAGCAGGTCCGAGGTGGAATTTTTCACGCCGACACCGATGACCACCTTGTTGTTCTCGCGCAGCTTGCTGACCAGCGCTGAAAAGTCGGAGTCACCGCTGATGATCACGAACGTGTCCACGTGGGCCTTGGTGTAACACAGGTCCAGGGCATCCACCACCATGCGGATGTCGGCGGAGTTCTTGCCCGACTGGCGCACGTGGGGGATCTCGATCAGTTCAAAGCTCGCCTCATGCATGGGCGCCTTGAAGTCCTTGTATCGCTCCCAATCGCAGTAGGCCTTCTTGACCACGATGTTGCCCTTGAGCAGCAGGCGCTCGAGCACCTTTCGCATATCGAATGCCGAAAATCGGGCGTCACGGGCACCCAGCGCGATGTTTTCGAAGTCACAGAACAGCGCCATGTTCTGGGTCTTGGGTTTCGTGCTCATGGCTCCTCCATATGGCGTCGAGTTACCTGTGGATATCGGTGATCCACGGGTTTACGGCTGACTGAACTGCCGGGTCATTGCCAGATAATAACCCAGACAACCCCTCAGGCAAGCACCTTTAACGGCCGATCAGGATGTCTGCGCCCTAGGGTACGGCGTTGCAGGTCACTGCTGTTCAATGCCTATCCGTGGTTCGCTGATCCAAGTGCTCTTGCACAGCGGACACTTGCCCGGCTTGCGCAGTTTGTCGTGGCTATATACGAAACCGCAGCGCCTGCACTTGGCCGGTTCGATCACGGCGCGATAAGGCATGCGCCTCAGGCTTTTGAGCAAATGGTGCAGGTCCTGCTCGAGGTCCTTAGGGGCCTCGTCCAGGAGGCGCGCCAACTCGGCAACGCTGCGCGGCTGCCCCAGCAGGATTGGAATCAAGTCTTTCCGATACATCAGCTATTTTTCGGCTAGGCAAGGTTTCGCACGCCGCGGCTGCTACGGCAGCGGCAAGGGCATCGTCTAGAGACCTGAGGGTATTCGGGCGCATACCATCGTCACCAGCTCCGTGTGGCTTGGTAAAGAAGCTGGAGGCCGTTCCGGAGATATATGATCAAAAAACTAGCGCTTCGTTGCCTTGCTGTCAATCAGCCTGAGTGCAGCCCATGCTTAATCAGAGAGGCGCGGGGGGCAGACCGCGCATTTGACGGCCATCACACAAACAAAAAACGACCGCGCACCGCCAACCGTATTCGCGGCACCGTTCTCATTTTTATCCGTGTGGGGCGGGCACATTGTAGCTCGCTGAAGATGAGAGACAATCAATATTCCATATAAAGGTGTGAACTGATGATGGAGCTACGCGCAAGATTCTCGTTACTGGACAGGCTGCTCAACGGATTCGACCTCCACGGATCACTCTGCCGCAGCATTGTTCAGTTGTCCAATCGCTATCCGCGTTCCTGGCTGATATTCACTATTATGGTCGCCGGCATCGGATATGCCTTCATTCTACTGTTTCCCTACCTGGTCTTTTCCATGTCCAGAGCCATCTACCCGACAGTGATTTTGATGCAAACACCCCAGGATTGGTTGATTCTGGTACCGCAGATCTGCTCGCTGTTTATCGGCGCCGTCTTTACCTATGCCTTGTTCACCATGCGTTTTACCCCACTGGCCGGCAGGGTGCTGACGGAGCAGGAGGCGCCCCGCCTGTTCGGCCAGCTGGCGCAGTTGCGCAAGGCCTACGGCAAACCGCGTATTCACCGCGTAATACTGGACGAGGGAGACGATGTGCGCGTCATAAAAACACCGCGCACCGGTTTCCCGCTCCTCACCACAACGACGCTAGTCATCGGGCTGCCGTTGCTGCAGACCGTATCGCCGCGTCACTTCCGCGTCCTCCTGGCACGTCGCGTCGGCCAGTTATCCGACCGGCACAATCAGATCAGCGGCTGGCTCTTCCACCTTAAGAGCATCTGGCTGCAGTACCGGGACCAGCGCCACGGAAACTCGCTCCCCTCCAGGGTGTTCGGACACTTCTTCGCCCTCTATGCGCCTGTTTACAATGCAGTGGCATTGGGCATCAGCCGAAGAGAGGAAATAAACGCCGATCGCCATGCGCACAGCATCATCAATGACCAGGAAATCGTGGAAGCCATCTCATTTCATGCCGCAAGCAGGGACTTTCTTGCCTCCAGATACTGGCCGACCCTAAAACGCATGGCAGCACGCACCGCAGGCAAACTGGACTATCTTCCCTATGAACACATGACGACGGTAGCGCGCAAGGGACTGACGGTGGCGGCGCTCAACGCTGCGACACACCGGCTCTTGAATATAGACGACCTCCGCAGCGACCGCCCCGCACTCGGCGAGCGCCTGGAAAATCTCGGCCACAGCGGACCCCTAGCCTTGCAGGCACTGAAGGCGACGGCCGCGGAACTGCTTCTGGAGGGTTCACTCGCCGCAATCGTGAACGACTTTCACGAACGCTGGCTCGATAGATTCGCCGTGGTGAAAAAATAGGATCGATCGCCAAGCGGTTTGAGCACTGCCTGGCCCTAGGAGCTAACCCCTCACCCCGGGGCGCATTCGTCCTAACCCTACCCACTCCCAGTGGTGGACTACATGATGAATAATCGTGGTCTGTCCCTGACTTATGCAGCTGTTCGGTGTACGGTTTCAGACCAGAAATGAACCTGCCGGAAATCATCGATACCGACCCGGCGGAAAACGAGAGGGGGGAAGACCCCCCCCTCTCCATGGCTTGTGTTAAGAAGACTTCCTGCTTCTTTATTGGCATTCCCTGTTGTATACCAGCTAGGTTAGGTTTAGAAACCGCCCAAGTACATGGTACCCCACGACTCACTGTCGATGGACGCAGCGGTCAACGTGGCGTTGACGGTGCTTA
>CAYXAX010000158.1:0-6255 GCA_964463055.1 uncultured Gammaproteobacteria bacterium
CGGCCACGCCGGTGGCACGTTCCAGGGGTATCGATCTCGGTTTGCGCACGGCGATCATCCCCAAGGTGCAGATGGCCCTGTCGCTGTGGGCCCTGAATCTTGATTCGGAACTGGCCTTCTCCGGCGATGGCGGTACCGTGGAGGCCGGCAGCCCGAGCCGTCGCATGGGAGTGGAGTTCTCTACCTACTACCGGCCGGTTTCCTGGGTGATCGCCGATCTGGATGTCGCCGAGACCCATGCCCGGTACAAGGACAACCCGGCCGGCCGTTACATCCCCGGTGCCGTGGAAGGCGTCGTATCCGGCGGCGTGACGGTGGATCACCCCATCGGCGTGTTCGGTGGCCTGCGTGTGCGCTACCTGGGACCGCGTCCTCTGGTCGAGGACAATAGTGTGCGCTCCAAGGGCTTCACAGTGGTGAATGCCCAGGTGGGTTACCACATAAACAAGACCTGGAGCGTGGCGGCCGAAGGCTTGAACCTGTTTAATACCACCGCCGACGACATCGCCTACTACTACACGTACGCTTTCCCGCAGGGCAATACCGAAGACGGTGTCACCATTCACCCGGTCGAACCACGGCAAGTGCGCTTTACGGTAACGGCACATTTATAGATCAACGACGATGACGGCGTGTCCTGGTTTCCGACCGTGTCATGTTTCCTACATAGGAGTAGTGCAAAGATGATCGCCGCGCAGCGTCACGGCCGTGACCTATCAGCCCATCACGCATTAAGACAAGAGTCATCGATGAGAGGACGTCGCGATGCGCACCACTGGCGGCGTGGGGTAGTGGTTTTATACATCGGGGCCATGTTAACCACCGCCCATGGCGCGACCTTGGATAAGACCGTCAACGTTCAGGGCCAAGCCCAGCAGGAGGCGATTCAGTCCCAGTCAAAAGTCGACAAGCTGGCGGACCAGACAACCGATCTTGCCGCCCAGTACAAGAGTGTTTTGGCGGAACTGGACAACCTGCGCGCCTACGATGACCTGGTAGACAAGCTGATGGACTCGCAGCGGTCCCGGGCGGCATCCCTGGACCGCCAACTCAAGGACATCGATGTCACCGAGCAACAGATCCTGCCGTTCATCCAGCGCATGCTCACCACCCTTGACGAATTCGTAAAACTGGACATGCCGTTCCTCCCCGACGAACGCACACGGCGCCTGGCGCAGCTGCATGCCATGATGGATGACGCCGATGTACCCATCGCTGAAAAATACCGCCGCGTCATGGAGGCCTATCAGATCGAGACGGACTACGGCCGCAACATCGAGGCCTATCGCGGCAAGCTGACCCGGGGCGGCAGCGAGCGCTTGGTGGATTTTCTGCGCATCGGACGCGTCGCGCTGCTTTACAGGGCCCTGGATGGCAGCGACACCGGGTATTGGGATGGCGCTCGGCGCCAGTGGGTCTCCATGGGCGCGGCGGACAGCCGCGCCGTGGCCAAGGGACTGCGCATCGCGCGCAAGGAGGCGGCGCCGGACCTCATCGACGTGCCGGTCCCGGCGCCGGAGGCGACCCATGACTAGACGTATATGGGTGGTGTTGTTGATAGGATGGCTGTGGCTGCCCTCGGCCAAGGCCGCTGAGCCGGCCCAGACGCTGGACCAGTTGTACCAACAGGCACAGCAGAATCTGCACGATACCCGCGACATCGACAAACAGCGCGAGGCGGCTTTCCTGGCGGACAAGGACAAGCAGCAGGCGCTGCTGCGCGATGCACGCCAATCTCTGCAACAGGAAAGGCAGCGCAGCGAACGTCTCAAGAAGACCTTCGAGTCAAACAAGACTCAGCTGGATCAACTGCAGGACAAGCTCAAGGACCGTTCCGCTTCCCTGGGTGAGTTGTTCGGCGTAGTGCGGCAGGTATCCAGCGACGCCACCGGCATCCTGCACGGATCACTGGTCTCGGCTCAGTATCCGGGGCGGGATGAATTTACCGGCAAGCTGGCCGACAGCAAGGCGCTGCCTTCCATCCAGGCGTTGGAGAAGCTGTGGCTGACACTGCTTCAGGAGATGACCGAATCGGGCAAGGTGGTGAAATTCCAGGCGCAGGTGGTCAAGCCCGGCGGCGAAGAGCGCACCGCTACGGTAACCCGCGTCGGCCCTTTTGACGCCACCGCCGGCGGGCAATATCTGAAGTACCTGCCAGACAGCCACAAACTGGTGGAGTTCGGCCGCCAGCCGGGCAGGGGATACAACAGCATGGCCGCGGACCTGGAACAGGCCGCCACCGGTTACCATCATATGGGTGTTGACCCGTCCCATGGCGCGATACTCACCGCACTGGTGCAAAGCCCCAGCCTGTGGGAGCGCATTGGTCAGGGCAAGGTGATCGGCTATGCTACTTTGGCGTTGGGTCTTGCCGGTTTGCTCCTGGCGCTGGAGCGTATCGGGTATCTCAGCTGGGTGGGCCGGGCGGTACGACGCCAGCTCGGTGACAAGGCGCCTGACGGGAAGAACCCTCTTGGCCGCGTACTACAGGTACACCAGGAAAACAGCGGCCAGGATGTGGAAACCCTGCAACTCAAGCTGGACGAGGCCATTCTCAAGGAATTACCGCGCATCGAGCGCGGTATCAACGCATTGGCGGTGATCGCCGCCATCGCGCCCATGTTAGGCCTGCTCGGTACCGTCACCGGCATGATCCAGACCTTCGAATCCATCACCCTGTTCGGATCCGGCGACCCGCGCTACCTGTCCGGCGGCATCTCTCAGGCCCTGGTGACCACCGAGATCGGCCTGGTGGTGGCGGTTCCCATTATTCTGCTGCACAGCCTGGTCAGCGCACGGGGCAACCGCATCGTGCAGATCCTGGATGAGCAAAGCGCCGGCCTCATCGCCCGGCGCGCGGAGGAACGTGAGGATGAACGACTTCGCCTGGCTGGCTGACGGGTTATGGACGCTGATGGACAAGGGCGGAGTGGTGATGTGGGCCATCCTCGCCGCCACCGTCCTCATGTGGACCTTGATCATCGAGCGTTACATGTACATCTATGTCGCCTATCCCAGGGAGCGCGATGCCCTGGTTGCGGTATGGACGGCGCGGCGCGACCGCGCCGGCTGGCGCGCGCGCAGGATCCGCGAGGCGCACCTTGCCGAGGCGGACGGGCGGCTGCAGCGCTGGTTTCCGCTGATGCGCGCCCTGATGGCGGTGCTGCCCATGCTGGGGTTGTTGGGGACCATCGCCGGGATGATGAACACCTTTGACGTCATGGCCGTGTTCGGCACGGGCAACGCACGCGGTATGGCCAGCGGCATTTCCCAGGCACTGATTACCACCATGGCAGGCCTGGTGACGGCCCTGTCGGGTCTTTACTTCATCCATCACCTGGGCCACCGGGCGGACTTGATGCGCCAGGCCCTTGCCGATGAACTGAATCTGACGTGAGCATAGCGAGGTCGTCATGCGCCAGCGACATGCACTGAAGAACCGGGTCGGCGGCCTGAGCGACATGACGCCCATGATCGACATGGTGTTCATCCTGGTGATTTTTCTGTTGGTGAACACCTCCTTCGTCAAAGAGACCGGCATCAACGTCAACCGCCCCTCGGCACAGACCGCGGTGCGCCAGGAACACGGCAATATCCTCATCGGTATCCGCGACAACGGCGATATCTGGATGGAAAACCACCCCGTGGACCTGCGCGCGGTGCGCGCCCACGTGGAGCGGCTGCACGCGGAAAACCCCGGCGGCGCGGTGGTGATCGTCGCCGACAAGGGCGCCAAGACCGGCGTGCTCGTGCAGGTCATGGATCAGGCGCGCCTCGCGGGCGTTCCCAATGTCTCCATCGCCGCCGCCCGGGAGCAATGAACGCCCAGGTTGTGAAGTACGGCGGCGCGTTGTCGGGGGCGATGCTGATCTCCCTGGTCTTGTTCCTGGTGATGACGCGCATGATCAGCGCCGGGTCCCAGGGCGCGCCGCAGCTGGAGCACTACGACGTGGTGGATTTCGTGCGTCTCGACCGGGTGCAACACCCGGTGGAAAAGGAACGGGAAAAACTCCCGCCGCAGACAAAGGCGCCGCCACCACCGCCGCCGGTCCTCGCCGTACAGGCCGCCGATACCGCGCCGCCGACGGCGCCCATGCCCCTGCCCGACCTGAGTCTGGACATGCGCCTGGCGGGTGGTCCGGTCGTCGGCCGGTTGGCCCCGGCCGACGTGCCGCTGGCCCTGGATAACGAGGCGATTCCCCTGGTGCGCATGCCGCCGGTATACCCCGTGCGCGCGGAGCGGCTGCATCTGGGGGGCGTGGTGGTGGTGGAGTTCACCATCAATGAGGCCGGGCGGGTGGAGAACCCCCGGGTGGTGACGTCGAAACCGCCGAGGATCTTTGACCAAGCGGCCAAACAGGCGATCCTGCGCTGGCGGTTCAAACCCAAGCTTGAAGACGGCAAGGCCGTGTCGCGGATTGCCCGTCAGCGCTTCGACTTTACTCCGCCCGAGCAATGACCATGACATACGTATACCCTGGCTGCCCGTCCCGCTCCCGCCGCCTGGCCATCAGCTCGCTATGCGGGTGTTTCATGTTCGTCACCGCCGGCATCGCACATGCTCACGGGGTGGGGGGTGAGCAGCCGTCGTTCGACACCGCTGGGACGGGGGGAGGGGATGGCGGCGGGGCGGGCATGTTCATCAGCGAACAGCTCAGCCGTCAGTTGGCGGTGGTCCGAGGCATGATGGAAAAGAATCAGAACAAGGAGGCCATTGCCCGCCTCGAGGCCATGGAGGCCCGCAGCGATTCGTACAACCGCTATGAAAACGCCATTCTGCACCAGACCCTAGCCTATGCCTACGCCACGCTGAACGACTACCCCAAGGCGGCGGAAACATTCGAGGAGGCGCTGTCGTTCAAGGCGCTTCCCCGGGAGGCCACGCTCTCCGTGATGCAAAACCTGGGTCAGCTCTACATCGTCACGGAGCGATACGCCAAGGGCATCGCCGTGCTGGAGGCGTGGATGACGCGCGCCAAGCCCAAAGAGATTTCACCGCGGATGCGGGTGCTGCTGGGCAATGCCTATTTTCATCAGCGCGACTACGCCAATGCCGTGGCACAACTCACCAAGGCGATCGACGCCGGTGATCACCCCGACAAGAGCTGGTTTCAACTGCTCGCCGCCGTGGACCAGCAATGGGGGCGCTATGACGCCATGGCCGATGTGCTGCAGCAGGCCATTACCGTCTATCCCGCGGAAAAGTCTTTGTGGCAGCAGCTCTCCGCCGCTTACCGCCAGCTGCATCAGGACAACAAGGCCGCCGCCGTGCTGGCGCTGGCGTGTGACGCCGGGTTGTGCGACGACAAGGAAAAGGTCTATCTTGCGCGGCTGTATTTATACGTCGGGGCGCCGCTAAAGTCCGCTCGCCTGCTCCAGGCCGGGCTCAAAGACGGCGGCTTGGCGGGCGACGCGGACCAGTGGCTGCTGTTGGCGCAGAGCTGGCGCCAGGCCCGGGAGCCGGACAAGGCCGCTGCCGCTTACATGGAGGCGGCCAGGCACTCGCCCGACTCCGGCGAGGCCGACTTTCAGCTGGGCCAAATCGATATGCAGCAATCCCGGTGGCAGGCCGCCGCCGACGCGTTTTCCCGCGCTCTGCAAAAGGGGAAACTCACCGTCCCCGGCCGCGCCCACCTGATGCTGGGGGTTGCCCGGTATTACCTGGGTCAGCGGGACGCTGCATTACCGTCACTCGAGGCGGCGGCGGGTTACAAGAACACGGAGAAGGAGGCCCGTGAGTGGCTGCAGCACCTGCGCCCCGCCGCTGGCAAGCCGGCGTCGTGACGGGCGTGTTTGGTGCTTACTGTTGCAGGGCGCGCTGCGTATACACTGCAGTGCAGGTTTTTGGTGGTTTCCAGTCTGCGACTTGATATCTGCTACCTTTGCCCCAGCATTCAATCCGCAATCGGCAACACGTACTTCAGGATCCTGGCCGTGTGCCTAAACGGCTTGCGGGAGCTTGGGAAAACCCGGTTCATTGGGCGGGGTGCTGCTGCGCTGCAGGTAGTCCACGATAACAGGCCCGAGGCGAATGCCGCGGCTGTTCAGCGCCTGGGTGCCGAAACGAACGTTGAACTCCAGTATGTACCAGTGGCCATCGACCTGGGCCAGGTCGAAGCCGGCGTGGTCGATGCCCAGTTGCCGGGCGGCATTGGCCACCACGGCAATGGGTTCGGCAGGTACGTCGTCGAAGCGGATTGCGCCGCCCTGGGCCACGTTGGTATGAAAACGCCCCGGCGCGGCCTCGCGCCAGTA
>CAYXAX010000159.1:0-6171 GCA_964463055.1 uncultured Gammaproteobacteria bacterium
GGCATCACCGCGGGCACCACGGCGGCGATGGACACGGCAGTGAGCTGCTGCTGGCGGTGAACGCGGGCAGCAACGACGTCTCCGTGTTCCGTATCGGTGGCAACGGCATCAAGCTGGCGGACCGCATCGGGTCCGGCGGTTCGTTCCCGGTGAGCGTGACGGTGTCTGACACCATGGTGTATGTGCTGAACAACGGCGCACCGGCCAACATCACCGGCTTCCGGCTGGATGGTCGCGGCCACATGCACGCCGTGCCGCACGCCACGCGACTGCTGGGCGACGGCGCCTACGGCCAGGTGGCATTCGGCCCGCGGGGCAAGACACTGGTTATCACCGACAAGGCCAATAGCCGGCTGCTGGTATACACCATGGGTCACCACGGCATGCCGTCCGATACGCCGGTGATCACGCCGTCATCCGGCGCCGTACCGTTTGGCGTCGCCTTCGACCGCAGGGGTCATCTGCTGGTGGTGGAGGCGGGCGCCAACGCCGTGTCTTCCTACAACATAGCCCACGACGGCAGTCTGCAGGTTATCAGCGCCTCGGTGCCCAACGGCCAGGCCGCCACCTGCTGGATCGTGGTGAACAGGCGCGGCGACATCATCACCACCAACCCCGGCACCAACTCCCTGTCCGCGTTCCACGTGGTTGCCGGCACGGGACAGGTCACCCTGTTGAACGGGACCGCCGGCTCCGGTAACGCGCCCCTGGATATCGACCTCACCGAGGGCGGCCATTACGCCTATGCGGTGGATCCTGGCAACGGCGGGGTGGATATGTATCGGGTCGAGGACGACGGCAGCCTGACCGGCCTGGGCACCGTCGATGCCGGCCTGATGCAGTTCGCTCAAGGGATGGCGGTGCGCTGATCTTGGTATAGATATAAATAAAACTGGAGTAAGGGGGCGGAGGAAGATGCATTCCTCCGCTCTTTTACACTTTACTTTTTCCGGGTGCTACCAGGCCAGCAAATTGGGCAGGGGCCGGCACTGCGATATTTATGCCCCCGACTGCACGTCTTCCATCCGCCTCGATTCGTTTTCTGCATGACCGGCTCCTTTTTGGTGATATGCGTCAATAGTAGATGTGACGGGAAACGATGGTAAAGGGCAGGCGTGGCCTTTTATTCACTCTGCGTTTTAAACGGGGTATAAATGCAGACTGAGCCATAAGACGGGAACACGATATGCTGAAATGGAACGACGTCATCACGTTCGCCGACCGGGGCAACCCCGAGCCGGATCGCCGCGTTGTCAAGAGCGACGAGGAGTGGCGCGCCCAGCTCACGCCCGAGCAGTATCAAATCACGCGGCGCCAGGGCACGGAACGCGCCTTCAGTTCGGAGATGTGCAGCCTGTTCAAGCCGGGCCTGTATGCCTGCGTGTGCTGCGGGACGCTGCTGTTCGACGCCAATGAGAAATTCGAGTCGGGCAGCGGCTGGCCGTCGTTCACCCAGCCCATAAAGGAAAACGCCATCGCCTACCACGGCGACGATTCACACGGCATGCGGCGCATGGAAACCACCTGCAACACGTGCGACGCCCACCTCGGTCATGTATTCCCCGACGGGCCCGCGCCCAGCGGGCTGCGCTACTGCATGAACGCCATAGCGCTCAAACAGGTGACGCAGTAGTACGGGAGAGTAGTCGTACGCGCTGGCCTTGCATCCTTTCCATATTTCAACTATTATCGAAATATGGAAACGAAATTCGCCATCTCTGCCCTTGCCTCGCTGGCACAGGACTCCCGGCTGGCCATATTCCGCGCCCTGGTGCAGGAGGGGCCCGAAGGGTTGCCCGCCGGCAGGATCAGCGAGGCCACCGGCATTCCGCCATCATCACTTTCTTTCCATCTGAAGGAACTGGCTCATGCCGGTATGGTGACATCACGCCAGGAGGGTCGATTCGTCATCTACGCCGCCAACTTCGCGACCATGGATGCCCTCATTGCGTTCCTCACCGAGAACTGCTGCGGCGGCGAGCCGTGTGTTCCGGAATGCGCGCCCGCCAAACCCACCGCCAAAAGGAGGTCTGCATGAAACGCCTGCATGTCCACGTCGCCGTGGAGAACCTGGCGGAGAGTATCCGCTTTTACTCCACGATGTTCGACGCCGAACCCACTGTTACCAAGCCCGATTACGCCAAGTGGATGCTCGACGATCCGCGGGTCAACTTCGCCATCTCACAACGCGGCGCGGCGGCGGGGCTGAATCACCTTGGCATGCAGGTCGAGTCCGCGGACGAATTGGCCGGCATGCACGCGCGTCTGCGCAAACTTGAAACCGACCTGATCGAAGAGAGCGCCACGGCCTGCTGCTACGCCAAGTCCGACAAATACTGGGCCACCGATCCCCAGGGGATTCCATGGGAGACCTTCCATACCCTGGACAGCATCCCGATGTTCGGCAGCGAAGCGACCGGCGATGATGCATGCTGTGTGCCGTCCGCAAGCGCCGAGCGGCAGGAAGCCGCATCGTATTGTGCGCCGGCGGCGCCGGCCGCGCAAAGCACGGGCGGCTGCTGCTGAGCGCAGCCCACAACCCCGGAATAAAGTGCCGTGAGCGAAAAGGTCTACAACGTGCTGGTGCTGTGCACGGGCAACTCGGCGCGCAGTATCATGGCCGAAGCCTTGATCAACACCATGGGCAAGGGTCGTTTTCACGCCTACAGCGCCGGCAGCCACCCCACCGGAAGGGTCAATCCCTTCGCCGTGGAACAGGTGGCCGCCCTGGACTATCCCCTGGAAAAACTGCGCAGCAAGCGCTGGGACGAATTCGCCCGCCCCGACGCGCCGCAAATGGACTTCGTGATCACGGTGTGCGACAAGGCGGCGGGGGAGGTATGCCCGGTGTGGCCGGGCCAGCCGATCTCGGCGCACTGGGGGTTTGAAGACCCGGCTGCCGTGGAGGGCGGCGATGACGCGAAACGCCATGCCTTCGATACGATTTTCAGGCAGATTACAAACCGGGTGCGCCTCTTCACAAGCCTGCCGCTGGACACGCTCGACAAGCTGGCGATCAAGCGCGAGATGGATAACATCGGGCACACGGGGTAACTGGGCCCGGGTATCACCAGGCCCGCCTTCCCGTCATCAAAATTTGGACATATCGATCACAAAGCGATATTTGACGTCGCTTTTTAGCATGCGCTCGTAGGCGGTGTTGATGTAGTCCATGGGGATCATTTCGATATCCGAAACGATGTTATGTTTGGCGCAGAAATCGAGCATCTCCTGGGTTTCGCGTATGCCGCCGATGAGCGAGCCGGCCAATTGGCGACGCTTGAAGATGAGATTGAACACCCCCGGTGACGGATGCGGCTCCGACGGGGCGCCCACCAGCGTCATAGTGCCGTCTTTTTTGAGGAGTTGCAGGAACGGATCGAGGTTGTGGGGCGCGGCGACCGTATTCAGGATAAAGTCGAACTGGTTGGCAAGGGCCGCCATCTGTTTGGCGTCCTTGGAAATGCATACCTCGTCGGCGCCCAGGCGCTTGCCGTCTTCGATCTTGCCCGGCGAGGTGGTGAACAGCGCCACATGGGCGCCCATGGCATGGGCGATCTTTACCCCCATGTGTCCGAGACCGCCGAGCCCGACGATCCCCACCTTCTTGCCGGGGCCGGCACCCCAGTGATGCAGGGGTGAGTAGGTGGTGATGCCCGCACACAGCAGTGGCGCAACGCTCGCTATATCCTTCTCGTCATGCCGGATGCGCAGGACAAAGGCTTCCTTTACGACGATGCTCTTGGAATAGCCGCCGTAGGTGTTTTCGCCGCCGAACACCGGGCCGTTGTATGTTCCGGTAAAGCCATACTCGCAGTATTGCTCTTCAGCGTCGTGGCAGCTCTGGCAATGACCGCAGCTGTCCACCATGCAGCCCACACCGGCCAGATCACCCACCTTGAAGCCGCGCACCTTGTTTCCCACGGCGTCACGCGGCCGACAATCTCGTGGCCCGGCACAGACGGGTAGAGCGTGTTTTTCCATTCGTTGCGCGCCGTACTCATCTCGCGAATGGCATCGTCAACAGAAAGATCGCAGCGCTCACCAGAATGACCAGCGGACCGGCCGGGAATCCCGTGATCTGAGACATGACGATCCCAACAACGGCTGATCCGGCGCCGATGGCCGTGGCCCCCAGGGCGTACTGCTTCAGGTTTGTGCTGACGTTGCGAGCCGCGGAGGGGGGAATCGCCACCAATGCGGCGGTCAGCAGACCGCCCACCATCTTCACTCCGAGCGCCACGATTACCGCGATTAGGAACAGGTACAGGAAGTTATACCGCCTGACGTTGATTCCCTCGGCGGCGGCGAGCTCCTCGGAGATGTTCCCGAGAATCATCCGCGGGTAAGCCCGCATGAGCGTCACTATTATGGCAAGCGATGCGATGACGGACAGCGCGGTACCGTGGAGGTCGACCTTCGAGATGTCGCCGACCAGCGCGGTCTCGGCCTGCTCCATGGGCAGCAGCAGGAACGCGATCGCCACGCCGGACGCGAAGACGAGCGCGGTCAGGGCTTCCATCGGCAGCTTGGTCTTCATCTCGAGCAGCCAGATCAGGACGACACCGAGAATGACGAAGGGGAATGCGCCGACCGAGACATCGAGGCCCCAGATGAGCGCCAGCGCGATCCCGGGCAGTGTCAGGTGACCCAGCGGACCGGCCACGAGCGCCATCCTGCGGCTCAGCATCAAGGTGCCGAGGTATCCGGCGGCGCCGCCGATGAATATTCCCGAGATCAGGCTGAGGAGGAATGTGCCCATTCGCCTCTACCCGTGTTTATGCTCGTAGAACTTCACCTCAGTCCCATACAGCCGCCGAAGGTTCTCCGGCGTGAGCGTCCCGAGAGGCGGTCCCGTGCAGACGAGCTGCCGGTTGAGACACAGCACCATGGACGAAAGCCTGTGGACCACGGCCAGATCGTGGGTGACGATCAGCATGGTCAGGTTGCGCTCGCGCTGGAGCCGCGCGAGAAGCCCATAGACCGTCTCTTCGCCGCCGATATCGATACCCGTCGTCGGTTCGTCGAACAGGAGGACGTCAGGGTCTTTGGCGAGCGCCCAGGCAATGAGAATCCGCTGGAACTGACCGGAAGAGAAGTCACTGATCCGCTTTTTCCCCGCCTCCGCCCCGAGCCCGACGGCATGGAGCATTTCATCGACATCGGCGCCGCCGTTGCGCCTCAGCGCGAAAAAATCCGTCACGCTGAGGGGGATGTTCTTGATGTAGGGAAGCCGCTGCGGGACGTAGCCGATGCGCATGCCCTTCTTCCATAGGATCCGGCCCTCGTACGGCAATGTCCCGAGCAGGGCGCGCAGGAGCATGGTCTTCCCGGCACCGTTGGGTCCGAGGATCGTCATAACCTCTCCCTGTCGCACCGTGAAGGTGAGGTTTTCGAGGACTGCCTGACCCTCAAGCGTCACGTTCAGGTCCGAGACCTGGAGTACTTGCTCATCATCCTGTGCCATCGGCGCGATCCGGGTACCGGTAGAGAATTGAGAAAAGGGGCAGTGCCCTTATGATATAGATATCAGAGCACTGCCCCTTTCCTGCTTTCAGCCTTTTGCTGCCTTTCCCGGAGCCTGTTCCTTCACGAGCTCCATCTGCTTTCCGCAGCAGATCTCTGAATGCGGCATGCCTTCCGGGCAGGGACAAGCCTTCTCGTAAACCAGTTGGGCTCCACACTCCTTGCAGACATAACGGTCACCGACTTTGCGTGGCATCTCAGTCTCCTCCTTTGCTTCATCGCGTAAGAATGCGGGCTAACAGGCTGTGGAAAACGTGATCAGGGGATGCAGCGCAAGGCGGAAAAGGGCGAAAAAGCGCAGTACACGTAGTAAATGAACATTTTGAGTGCTTTTCCAACGCCGCGATGCGCCCCCCAGCGCGTTTCTCAACAGCCTGCTAACACCCCTAGGGCATTTAGGGCACTAAATACCCATTGCTTTGCGTCACCCAGCCACTATAAGGAGGCCGGAGTGAATCACCCCTGATTTAGATCAACTTTTCATGCTAAATAAATCCGCCCCCACCTAGCCACTATTTACCCCTGCAAAATACTCCATATCATCATTTTTCATCACGAGCACTACCTTCCCTATGACGTAATCATACGGTACCTGTCCGAAAAACCGGCTGTCGTTTGAGTTGTCGCGGTTGTCGCCGAGAAAAA
>CAYXAX010000160.1:0-6171 GCA_964463055.1 uncultured Gammaproteobacteria bacterium
CTACCTTGCGGTGGCTACCAGTCTCTCCCGATGTGGCGATTGTCGCCAGAAGGACGGCGAGAATACCGGTCATGAATATTCCGTCAAAGGTACCCGCGCCGCCGATGGACGCAACGGGCGCGCCCAGGCCACGAATTTTGTCGAGGTTAAGCAGGTCGGCACCGATCAATGTGCCCAGGCTGCCGCTGATATACGCCAACGGCGCGGCATGACGGCGGGACAGCAACAACGCCACAACCGCGGTAATCAGGGGTGGAATGAAAATCGGTTCAGCGATACCCAGACCGCGCACCGGATGGGCCATTAGATTGACTAACGCGGCAACGACCGCGATCGCCAAAAGCCCCTGCCCATACAGGCGCCCTTTGATCATCAGATACAGGGACAATACGGCCGGGATCAGGGCTCCACCGACATTGACTGCAATGACCGTCCCCGGCCAGTCATGCACTACAGGAATGATGTATTGAATACCGTAAAAGTCCACTTCGTGACCAATCAGCGTTCGTTCCGCCGGAAGCTGGGCCACGGGGATATTTATGTAGCTGCCGAGCAGCGAGAGCAGCAACACTGTCAGCACATAGCGGCTGCGAATGCCGATTCTCACATAGGCGTAATTGAGAATGCCGATTTCGATCGATGCAAGCAGAACGACAAACAGCCCCGCCAGGAACATGAAAAACGGCATGGCCAGCGGAAAATAATGCAAATTGGTCACATGCATGACCGCGCGCCGACTGTACAAATCAAATATAAAATCTCACCACACACGGATTATCAGCCTTGATCGTCTCTTCCCCGCGTTTTTGATCACCTACACCGCACGTCTTGAAATTTAGACGGCGCCCCATGGCATCAAGTTCAATCCCACCTTGTTGAGCCTGAAAATTACATGCAAGTCAGGCACGTGCCGTGATGGCATAACGGGGGCGACAGCGCATGACCGTGCGTGTCGGGACATGCCGTCGATCAACCCGATACCTGCCGTGAAGTACCGGCTGGGAAAATCGACGTGCTGGCGGGGCTTACAGCAAGCGCCGCGCCATCCAGCCGATTGACTCCGACACATGACGGTTCCATGGCCGCTTGGCCCAATCGCGCTTGGTGATCTCCTCGGCATAGGTCAAATCGTCCATGAAGGAACTGTGCAACTCCTGACACAAATGGGTGTCTCGGCTGACGAGATTCACCTCGTAGTTGATGAACAGGCTGCGGTAATCGAGGTTGGCCGTGCCGAGGGTCGCCCATGTCCCATCAACCACTGCTGTCTTGGCATGCAGTACCCGCGGCAGATACTCATAGATACGCACACCGGCAAATAACAGTTCGGCATAAGCGGCCTGTGAGGCCCACTGCGCCAGCCATACATCGTTCTTCGCAGGCAGGAGCAGTCGTACATCAATACCCCGCTGGGCCGCGCTTTTCAGCGCCCGCTGAGTACGATGATCCGGCACGAAGTACGGGGTAGTGACGTAGACCGTCTCGACGGCGGACTCGAAGCTGTCGGCGAAAAGACTATGCAGATCCTGGCGGCAGGTATGATTGTGATTGGGAACCAGCCCTGAAATGACGGGTCCGCGGCGAGCCCGCCAGTGCTTTTTCTTTTTCCAGACGATATCGAACAATAACGCCGCGTCCCGCGCCAGCTCGCCGTTCACCCTGATATGGGTATCGCGCCAGCGGGCCTCCCCCACCAGGATGCGGGAGTTTTCCCGGTGCAGGTTGAAGCCGCCCAGATAGAGGACCTGATCGTCGACGATCAGCAGCTTGCGGTGATCACGGCGGTTGTATCGCAGCGGCTTGCGCCAATGCCAGCGATGAAACAGCTCCACCCGCACGCCCTGCTGAAGCATAAAGCGCACCAGCTGCTGACTGCCCCACAACATCACGCCCGCGGCGTCGACGATAACGCGCACACTGATTCCCTGCTGGACCTTGCCCACCAGGGCCTCGCCGAAGCGCCAACCGATTTCATCGCCGGCGAGGATGTAGGTCTCGAGTCTGATGCTTACCTTTGCAGCGGCGATGTCCGCAAGCATTGATTCATAGAGTGAATCACCCTCGGTAATCAGCGCAAATCCCTGCCCGTCGTGACCTTCTATCAGTTCCGGCAGGCACGGGTGCGCGGAGCGCCCCGCCCTCGCACTGGTATTCAGGTTATCGGTTGTGTGTGCGTCGAAAGGTGACATAAAAAATATATCATGGCTCACGCAACCCCCGCCGAGGCGGATATCTTGATATTTTTTCTACCGAGGTCAGCGAAACTTGTCATGTAAGAGGGTATCTGACAAGCCGTACGCCTGCATCAGGGATTCCATCCTACCATGAATGTGCCGCCTTCGCCGCAGCGGCACCGGCGCGGGTGCAGGTGCGTCCCGGGGAAGGAATCAGGAGATCGCGGAAGTAAAATCGTAGGCCATTGCCGGTTTGGGTGGTTGAAAGTAAAACCCCTGAACGTAATCCACCCGACAGCGCCATAGGATACTCAGGATATAGGGATCCTGAACAAAGCTCGCTATGGTCACCTTATTCGAGGCACGGGCTGTATCCACGATCTCCTTGAGCAGCCTTTGGCTGGACATGTCCCGCGCCAGGCTCTGGATCAGTTTGCCATGGATCTTGAGATACTTCACCGGCAGATCTTTGGCCATGTCCAGGGAGTTCTTCAGCATACCGAAATGGTCCAGGGCGGCGCTGCAGCCCATGGTGGTGACCAACTGGATGAACTCGCGGCTGCGGTCCAGATGCTTGGATACCACGGCCTCACTGAGCTGGAAGACAAGGCTTTCCGGCGCAAGCTGCATGATGTTCAGCATTTCCTCCAGCCACGCCGGAAATTCACGGCTGCCGATGGACTCGGCGGACAACTTGACGAACAAGCGGGTGCTGAACCCCGACTCACGGCGCTGCTGAAGGGCCGTTGCCGCAGTCTTGACCACCCACCGATCGATCTCCTGCATCAATCCGCTCGCCTCGGCCTCGGGAATAAATTCACTGGGCATGACCTCGCGACCCTTCTCATCGATCATGCGCAGTAGAATTTCATATGTCTCTGTAGGTGCGGCGTGAAAATGGACCACCGGCTGAAACACCAACCTGAAGCGGTTGTCGTTCAGTGCGGCCTGCAGGCGTGCCGCCCGGGGTCCCTTTACAGGCGCCCGTGCCGCAGGGAGCGGTGCAGGCACGGGCCTGGCGGCCGGCGCAGATACGGGCGTCGGTTTGTTTCCAGACACCGTGGGTGACGGACCGAAAAAACTTATCCGTTTGCCGCCCGCGGCCGCGGCTTTTTCACACGCTGTCCTGGCATTGGCAATCACGCCGCTGGCGCGCTGCGTGTTGTGATCGACAAGACACACTCCGATACTGCACGCCGCGGTGACCTCACGGCCCGCAACCTGAATGCCACCCCCTTCGATGGCATGTTTGACACCGTGCGCAGCCTTGACCAGGCCTTGCCGTTCGCCGTGGCTGATCAGTGCAACGAACACAAAATCATCGTATCGGGCCACAAGAAAAGGCGATGCAAGCGCCTCGCGCAGCTTTGCTTCAATGCCGGCGAAAAACACCTGGGTCGCCCTCTCATCCCATGCCGGCGACACGGCATCTTTGCTCACATCTATGTAGAGTACCGCCCGATAACCGGGGCGAGTCGCGTTATCGCTGAGAACCCCGGACAGGGCGTCGAGAAATGAGGGCCGGCCGGCCATCGCCTCGACCGGCGCGGGTGCCGGCGATGTGTTCGCAGCGGCATCGACCATCCGCGAAGTGTGATCCGCCGTCGTGTTATTTTCCACCTCACTTACAGCCGGATCAACGGCATCGATTTGCGTACTGGGTTGCTCCGCGGTCGCGGTCCCGGCCTGGCGTTTTTCCGCGCGGCCGAGAAAATACAGCAGACGCTGTTCGTATTCCTCCAATACCTTCTTATAGTGTTTCAGTGCGCGGCGATCCCTGAGGTCGCCTGTTTCCCGCCGAATGATGTGTATCAAGCGGTCGGCAGGTTCAAGCACCGCGACGTCCCGGACACCCGCGTGCAGGATTTGTGCAATAGACGCATCATCACCCGCAGGCGCGATGACCACTACCGGTGCGTCGCACTTTTCCGCCGTCACCGCTGCCGTCACCTCGGCAACACTCACACCCGCCTCCTGCGAGCCGGCCACTATCAGGTCCCAGGGCTGTCTGCGCAGGGCATCGCGCAAGGCATCCGCAGTCGAGGCCTGGTGGATGGCCGCGGTATATCCGGCCTCCCGGCATACACGTTCAAGCTGTGAGACGGTTTGACTGTTCTGTTCGACAACGATCAGGTTCAGGAGATTTTCGTCCTTCAACACCCTACCTCCAACAATCGCCGCCGCATAATGATGAAAACGACACACATACCCGCTACGGCCCTCGAGACACGTCGTCTACGGCCTCGTACATGTATGAGGACATTTCAAGGGTATGGCCACCTCGGGGGCCGATTGACATGGCGGCCACGGCACCGCACACCGGGTCAGTTAAGCCGCTTTACTGATTGTTTATATCGACCGTACAGGGTATTTCCAAAGACCGGCGCGGCACCGGGCAAGACGCTGGCCATGGACGATGAATATAAAAATAATATGTTTTAATTCAATTAAATAAAAACGTTATTTAAAGTCGGCTAATAAGGAATTAGAGTGCCATCATAGGCAACAAAAGCACCGGGTTCATAATCATCGGCCCGCTCAATCACCCCCGCCAGGCCGGTGACGGACTGCTCCACGTCTATCAGGCCGGTATGATCCGTCATATCGGTGCGCACCCAGCCCGGATGCAGTGTAATGACGCGAATACCCTGATTGCGCAGGTCGATGGCCATCGACTTTGAGGCGATCACCAAGGCCGCCTTGGAGGCACGGTAGGCGTAGCAGCCGCCGCTGGTGTTGTCCTCCGATGACCCCATCTTCGAGCTCATGTTAGCGATGACACCCCTGGCCGCCGCCACTCTGGGCCACAGCAGCTTGACCACCCGCAGCGGGGACACGCAGTTGATATCGAAGGTCTCGAGCATGTCCGCAGGTGTGACATGCTCCAGCGACTGGTCATCTCCCTCCCCGCCGCCGTATACCCCGGCGTTATTGATCAACACGTGGATCTGATCGGGGATACCGGCGCGCTGCGGAAAGTCGCGGGGCACATCCTGGCGTACGTCCCACTGCACCAGGTGCAGACTGGGATCGTCGATATCGGCGAGCCCGCCGCGATCAGCACGATGGCATGCCCATACCTGATGGCCCTTGGCCAGGTAGTGCTTCACGTAGCCCAGTCCGATTCCACGGTTGGCGCCGGTTATCAGGATATTCATGTCCACCTCCGATGCGTGCGAGATTGGCGTTCCATACGTTGCTTGATGCTGCAGTGTTCCCCATTATAATGACCAGCGGGACAATGTAATGTTCAAACTTGGAAATGATTTGATTATGTCAAACAGAACGCTGCAAATGACCGACGAACTGTACCAGTATCTCCTGTCCGTTTCCTTGCGCGAGAACGATGTTCTGGCGCGGCTGCGCGAGGAGACCGCCGGCATCACCGGTGCCGGCATGCAGATCTCACCGGAACAAGGCCAGTTCATGACGTTTTTGCTGCGGCTGATGGGCGCCGAGCGCACCCTTGAAGTTGGCGTATTCACCGGCTACAGCACGCTGTGCACCGCCCTCGCCCTGCCGCAGACGGGCACCGTGGTGGCCTGCGATGTCAGTGAGGAATGGACGGCCATCGCGCGCCGTTATTGGCGCGAGGCCGGCGTGGATGGTCGCATCGACCTGCGCCTGGCGCCGGCCGTGGAGACACTGGATGCGCTGCTGGCCAAGGGCATGGAGAACAGCTTCGATTTCGCATTCATCGACGCCGACAAGGAAAACTACCTCCACTATTATCAGCGCGCCCTGGCCCTGGTGCGACGCGGCGGCGTCATCGCCATCGACAACGTGCTGTGGGGCGGCAGCGTCAGCGATGCCGACGATACCGCGCCCTCCACCGTGGCCATCCGCGAACTGAATCAATTCCTGCACCGCGACGAGCGCATCGATTTGACGTTATTGCCGATCGGGGATGGGCTGACCCTGGCCTCGAAGCGCTGAGGCGCTTCGTCGCAGGTCGCAGGTCGCAGGTCGCAGGTCGCAGGTCGCAGGTCGCAGGTCG
>CAYXAX010000161.1:0-6148 GCA_964463055.1 uncultured Gammaproteobacteria bacterium
CCTTGGCCTCGCCGGCGATGGCCTTGGCCAGCAGGGTCTTGCCGGTACCCGGCGAACCCACCATCAACACGCCGCGCGGGATCTTACCGCCGAGTTTCTGGAATTTGGACGGGTCACGCAGGAAGTCCACCAGCTCGGCCACCTCCTCCTTGGCCTCCTCGACGCCAGCCACGTCACTGAAGGTGACCTTGACCTGGTCCTCGCCCATGAGCCGCGCCTTGCTGCGGCCGAACGACATGGCCCCGCGTCCGCCGGCACCACCCTGCATCTGACGCATGAAGAATATCCACACGGCGATCAGCAACAGCATGGGGAACCAGGAGATGAACATCTGCATCAGCAGGCTCTGCTGCTCCTGGGGACGCGCCTTGATCATCACGTGATTTTGCAGCAGATCACCGACCAGACCCGGGTCACCGGGGCTGTAGGTGGTGAACTTGTCACCGTCGCTGGTGGCTCCATGGATGGTGCGGCCGTCGATAATGACCTGCTCCACCTTACCGGCGTGCACGTCGGAAATGAAATCCGAGTACGCCAGCTGCTTGGTGGAGATCTGCGGCGGCCCGAAATTCTGAAACACGGACATCAGGACAATCGCAATGACCACCCATAAGATAAGATTCTTAGCCATATCACTCAAAATTGAGTCCCCTCAGTTGGTTAACACTTCAGCACATCCGACTATGAGTCAACAAAACAGGGCGATACAGACGGACCCGGCACAGACGCTTACTTTAACATATGTCCTTTAGAATGATTTTCAATTACTTTGGTTTCCATAAATCTTGCTATCGGCATGAAGCGCCCGGCCATTTGCCATCGCCGTGACCGCCAGTTTCCAGCGTCTCATGGCGCTTACTGCTCAGTCGTTGCAGGTTAGCCCCAATTATCGGCATGATCGGCGAAATTGCCATCGGCCTACCCTGCCGCGCCAGATACAAGCTATCCCTTCGCGCCTCGTCGAAGATACTGATCCGCCTACAAACTTTCGATTCGGTCCATTAATGCACAGGGACTGTGGCGGGTCAACCTTTCCCAGGCAAATCATCGACTCCTGTCACAACATGTAACAAGAATCATGCCATAACCTCATGCAGATTGCGTCGGTTTGGCCGCGGCAGCGGGGACGGTGAATGGAACACTGGAAATATGATGCGATTACTTGATAAGCAACCGGCACCCCGCGGGCGGATCAGAGGGGCCGAGCCAACTGCAATGGACAGTCAAAATACCACCGCCACAACGAAAACAGGGTAAGAGCGGTCGCCCTTACCCTGTGATATCACTCAAACAGAAAACTTAGAAGCCGCCGATAGCGGTAACGCCGTAGGCCATATTCAGTTCAGTGCCGGCCAGCGTAACGGGCCCGCCGTTGGTCAGATTGTTCTGGCTGATCCAACCCCAAGTGAGGTTATTCAACGTCGCGGTAACGTTCTGCTGTACCGCAGAGTTGGAACCTGACTGATCATTGGCGCCCTTGTCCAGACTCTTGTCGGCGGAGTGATCGTCTGTCCATTGGTACCAGCCGAAGATGATGTCAGTCCCTCTGCTGTTGGTGTTGCTGATAATCGATTTCGCCGTGTCGCCGAAAGTATAGGTATTGTCCTTGGCGGTTACGGCGCTGAGCGACTTTTCATTGAGAGATGTCTTACTCGCAAAGGCCGGAGATGCCATCAGACATGCTGCCGCTGCCACCCCAGTAATGACCATCTTTATCTTTGTTGTTTTCATATTCCCGACCCTCTGGAATTAATACTGCGTGGGAACATTATTATTGAACAAGAGAGTCACGGCAACATGATTTTTGCTAATCCTTGGGTGGCTTAAGGTTGAATTAAGCAAAAACACCCCGCAGTCATAACAAATACAATCATATACTTATATAATATTTTCGCCCCGGTGTAAAATATTTCGACATCTGTACCTGCCGCCGCTCCTCGCGTGCGCATTACCAATAATCCACCGGGTTCAAGCCGCTATGTCAGCACGGCGGGGGTATTGATCATCCGCGTCCACGGGCCAGGAGATACACCTCCGCGGAATGGGTACGCGATGCCTTGGGTTTGCGCACCGCCACCTTGTCAAATCCATGACGGGCCGCGTCCCTCAGGGCCTCGAAGCCCGGGCCGTGAAATGTCTTGATCAGTAAGTCGCCCCCTTTTCTCAGCACCTCGGTACTGAACAGCAGCGTCAGGTCATTCAAATGCTCCGTGTTGGCCTGATCCACGTCACGCACGCCAGTGAGGTTGGCCGACATGTCGGACAGGAGCAGGTCGGCACCGACGCCCTCGAGCAGGGCCCCGATCGCTTCCTGTGTGGCGGTATCGGTGAAATCCCCGTGGATGAAAGTCACGCCGGGGATCGCCGGCATCTCCAGCAGATCGATGGCGATGACCCGGCCCTTGGCGCCAACCTTGGCCGCCGCCGCCTGTGACCACCCCCCCGGCGCGGCCCCCAGATCGATCACCGTCATGCCCGGCTTCAACAGGTGATCGCGCTCATCGATCTCCAACAGCTTGTAGGCGGCCCGCGAGCGATAGCCGGCCTGGCGGGCCTGCTTGACATAGGTATCGCTGGTATGGGTCTGCATCCAGCTGCGGGTGCGCTTATTCCTGCTCATGGGTTACCGGGCCGCGGTCTGCGCCGGCCGCGCGCCGTACCAGGATACGGCGGGTGCGCAACACCAGCCACGCCATGGCGATCAATCCATACCCGCCGAGCAGCAGGAACTGGTCGAGGGCATCGGCGGTGATGCGCTCATGCACCGCCCACAGCAGCACGCCCACGATTATCACGACGATCAATTCCAGCTTGACGGGATTGAGCGGACTGGGTGAGACACCGACACCCTTGTCATTGCGAAACATGGCTTGGAATGCCGACGCGGCTCAAGCGGAAGAATTACGGCGCAGCCCGAAGACCACCAGCATCAGGCCCAGCAGGCTGGTGATGTGATACAGGAACGAGGCCACGCCGTGGAGCTGGCCGAACTGTTGCGCGCTCTGCGAACCCGGCGCGAGGCCTTCGGCGCGCAGGGTATTCATCAGCGGCGACAGGACAAACTGACTCACGGCGATGAGGAACAGCATCATGATCACCGCCCAGATACGCCAGTTGCGCAGCCACGGCACGTCCTGGGTGGTTAACAGCAGATCGATCAGCAGCGCGGCACCGCACACCATCCCGATGAGGCGCACCGCGTTGAACATATGAAGTGCCAGGGTACCGGCCAGGTGGCGGTCATCCTGGGTAAAGAACAGGATCGGCACCGCGATATAGCCGATGGACCACAGGCTCCCCACCCACAAGGTGAGTAGCAGGCGTTCACCGATCATGGCCTTGTTGTTCATAATCGTATGCAGCCAGCCGCCGCGGCGCGGCGCTCAGATATAGCGGACTTCGATGATTTCATATTCCTTGGTGCCGCCGGGGGCATTCACCGTAGCGATATCGCCGGGCTCCTTGCCGATCAGGGCGCGTGCGATGGGCGAGGTGATGGAGATTTTGGCGTGTTTGATGTCCGCCTCGTCCTCGCCGACGATCTGATAAGTGACCTCGTCATTGGTGTCCATGGACACCAGGTCGACGGTGGCCCCGAACACGATCTTGCCGTTGGCGTTGAGCGCGGTGACATCGATGATCTGGGCGTTGTTGAGCTTGGAATCCAGTTCGGCGATACGCCCCTCGATGAAACTTTGCTGCTCCTTCGCCGCGTGGTACTCGGCGTTCTCGCGCAGGTCACCGTGCTCGCGGGCCTCGGCAATGGCCTTGATGACGCGCGGGCGCTGCACGCTCTTGAGCTGCTGCAACTCCTCACGCAGCGCCTTGGCCCCGTGCAGCGTCATCGGCACCTTGCTCACGGCGCGGCCCTCTCTTGGTGAAGTTGCTGTAGACAATACACGTGCGAGACCCCCGGCTGTTTGTAAACCAATGCCATCGCCTTGGCGCCCGCCAAGGTGGTGGTGTATGTCACCTTGCGCTGCAGGGCGGCGCGGCGAATCTCGTAGGAGTCGGCAATCGCCTGTTTACCCTCGGTGGTGTTGACGATGAGACTGATCTCATCGTTCTTTATCATGTCCACGATATGGGGACGCCCCTCGCCCACCTTGTGGACCTGCTGACACGCCACACCGGCCTGCTCCAGGACATGCGCGGTGCCCCGCGTGGCCAGAATCTTGAACCCCGCCGCCGTCAGGTCCCGCGCCACGCCCACCGCGGCCGCCTTGTCGGCATCGCGCACACTGACGAATACGCGTCCGCCGGCGGGCAGGTCCACGCCCGCGGACTGCTGCGCCTTGGCGAAGGCCTCGGCGAAGCTCATGCCCACCCCCATGACCTCGCCGGTGGATTTCATCTCCGGCCCCAGGATGGGATCCACGCCCGGCAGCTTGATAAACGGGAACACCGCCTCCTTCACGGAGTAGTAATTCAGCTTGATATCTCCCATGACGCCCTGCTCGGCCAGACTTCGCCCGACCATGCAGCGCGCCGCGATCTTCGCCAGCAGTCGCCCTGTGGCCTTGGATACGAACGGCACTGTGCGTGACGCCCGTGGGTTGACCTCCAGTATATAAACCGAACCACCCTGAATGGCAAACTGTATATTCATCAGGCCCACCACGCCCAACGCCAGACCCAACTGGCGGGTCTGCACCTTGATCTCCTCGATCACCGCCGCGGACAGGTTGTTGGGAGGCAGCGAACAGGCCGAGTCGCCGGAGTGCACCCCGGCCTGCTCGATGTGCTCCATGATCCCGCCGATGAGTACATCGCGGCCGTCGCAGATGGCGTCCACGTCCACCTCCGTGGCGTCGTCCAGAAAGCGGTCCAGCAGCACCGGCGAGGCGTTGGACACGCGCACCGCCTCGCTGATGTAGCGCTGCAGGTCGTTGGCGTCGTAGACGATCTCCATGGCCTGACCGCCGAGCACGTAGGACGGCCGCACCACCAGCGGATAGCCCACCTCCTCGGCCAGGCGCAGCGCCTGTTCCTGATTGCGGGCGGTGCGGTTGGGCGGCTGCTTCAGGGCCAGGCGCTCGATGAGCTGCTGGAAGCGCTCACGGTCCTCGGCCAGATCGATGGCGTCGGGGCTGGTGCCGATGATGGGCACCGCGGCGGCCTCCAGTTGGCGCGCCAGTTTCAGCGGGGTCTGCCCGCCGTACTGCACGATGACGCCCTTGGGCCGTTCCAGGTGGATGATCTCCAGCACATCCTCCAGGGTCAGGGGCTCAAAGTACAACCGGTCCGAGATATCGTAGTCCGTGGACACCGTCTCGGGGTTGCAGTTGATCATGATGGTCTCGTAACCCTCTTCGTGCATGGTCATGGCGGCATGCACGCAGCAGTAGTCGAACTCGATGCCCTGGCCGATGCGGTTGGGCCCGCTGCCCAGGACCACGATCTTGTCCCGCGTGCTGGGCTGGGCCTCGCACTCCTCTTCATAGGTGGAGTACAGATAAGCGGTGGTGGTGGCGAACTCGGCGGCGCAGGTGTCCACGCGCTTGTACACCGGGCGTACGTTCAACCCGTGGCGGTGGGCGCGAAACGCATCTTCGCTGACATTCAGCAGCGCGGCCAGGCGCGCGTCGGAAAACCCCTTGCGCTTCAGGCGGCGCACGGCGTCGGCGTCGAGTCTTCCCAGGGCCGCGCCGCGTACGCCCGCCTCCATGTCCACCAGCTCCTTGATCTGCACCAGAAACCACGGATCGATGTGGGTCAGATCATGAATCTCGTCAACGTCCATGCCGCGGCGCAGGGCGTCGGCCAGGTACCACAGCCGCTGCGGGCCGGCGGTCTGCAGCTCGTAGCGCAGGCGCTCCCGGGCATCGCCGGCGGCGATATCCATGATCTCATCAAGACCTGACACCCCGGTTTCCAGGCTGCGCAGGGACTTCTGCAGGGACTCCTGGAAGGTGCGGCCGATGGCCATGACCTCGCCCACCGACTTCATCTGCGTGGTAAGCCGGCTGTTGGCATTGCGGAACTTGTCGAAGGCGAAGCGCGGCACCTTGGTCACCACGTAATCGATGGTGGGCTCGAACGACGCCGGGATCGCCCCGCCGGTAATCTCATTGCGCAGCTCGTCCAGCGTATAGCCCACCGCCAGCTTGGCGGCCACCTTGGCGATGGGAAAGCCGGTGGCCTTGGA
>CAYXAX010000162.1:0-6113 GCA_964463055.1 uncultured Gammaproteobacteria bacterium
CCAACAGGTCGGACAGCTCGCGCACCTTGTGCTGGGCCTGGGCCAGGGCCATGCCGTAGCCGGTGACGATGATGACCTTGCCGGCATAGCCCATCATGATGGCGGCATCGTCCATCTCGATGGGTTTGAGGCTGCCGGTGATGTCATCCGCCGACTCGGCCACTTCCTTGCCGAAGCCGCTGAACAGCACATTTGATAAGGGCCTGTTCATGGCCTTGGCCATGAGCTGGGTGAGCATGGTGCCGGATGCCCCCACCACGGTGCCGGCCACGATCATGGCCGCGTTGCCCAGGGCGAAGCCTTCGAAACCCACCGCCAGGCCGGTGAAGGCGTTGTACATGGAGATCACCACCGGCATGTCAGCCCCGCCGATGGGCAGGGTCATGAGCACGCCAAATAGCAGCGCCGCGGCAAAGAACGCGACGATCAGCGCCTCACTGTGGCTGAACCAGATCAAGGCAAGCCCCAGCACCTCGAGCATGGCCGTGGCGATCACGTTTACCTGTGACTGAAAGCGAAACAGGATGGGCCGCTCGCTGACAAGCCGCTGCAGCTTGGCGAAGGCCACGATGCTGCCGCTGAAGGCCACGGTTCCGATGACACCGCCCGCCACAGCCAGTATTACCAGCCCCAAGTGGTGCAGTTGCCCGCGGAACAGCTCCACCGCGGCGATGGCGCCGGCGGCGCCGCCGCCCATGCCGTTGTAGATGGCCACCATCTGCGGCATGCCGGTCATGGCCACATGCCGCGCGGTGACCCACGCCAGGGTGGCGCCCACCACCATGGCGGTGATCATCAGGCCGTAGTTGCCCATGCCCGGCCAGAACAGGGTCACGGCCACGGCCACCGCCATGGCCACGCCGGCCCACACGATGCCGCTGCGTGCCGTGGCCGGCGAACTCATCTTCTTCATGCCGAGAATGAACATCACGGCGGTGAGGAAGTAGATGGTCTGAATGAGGTGGATCACGCCGGCGGTCCCTTGCGCTTCTTCTGTTCGAACATCTCCAGCATGCGTTCGGTGACCACGTAACCGCCCACGGCGTTCATGGTGGCGAGCAGCACACCGAAGAACCCCACCGCCTGTTCCAGGGGCGTGTCGGCATGACCCAGCACCACCATGGCACCCACCAGCACCACGCCGTGTATGAAATTGGAACCGGACATCAACGGCGTGTGCAGGATCACCGGCACGCGGCTGATGATCTCGTAGCCGGTGAAGGCGGCCAGCATGAAGATATAAAACGCCGCCCAGAATCCGCTGATGGCATCCATCACTGGTGTCCTCCCGTCAATAACCGCCGCGTGGGTTCGTGTTTGACCTCGCCCTGATGGGTCAGGGCGCTGCCGCTGATGACCTCGTCCTGCCAGTCGAACTCCAGACCGGCGCCGTTGCCGGTCAGCAGGGTAACGAAGTTGAAGAGGTTTTTGGCGTACATCTCGCTGGCGTGCACCGGCAGCAGGCTGGGCACGTTCACCGGCCCGTAAACCAGGACATCGCGGTGCACCACCGTCTCCCCGGCATGGGTCAATTCACAATTGCCGCCGCTCTCCGCCGCCAGGTCCACCACCACGGAGCCCGGTTTCATGGCGCCCACCATATCGGCGCTCAACAAAATCGGGGCGGCACGGCCGGGGATCTGCGCCGTGGTGATGATCACTTCGGCGCCGGCCACGGCGTCGTGGAGCATCTCTTTTTCACGGCGCTTCTCTTCTTCGGTCAACTCCCTGGCGTAACCGCCATCCGATTCGGCATCCACCTCCACGGCGAGAAACTTCGCACCCAGGGACTCCACCTGCTCGCGGGCGGCGCGGCGCACATCGTAGGCCTCCACGACGGCGCCCAGACGGCGCGCGGTGGCGATGGCCTGCAGGCCCGCCACCCCGGCACCGAGGATCAAGACCTTGGACGGGCGGATGGTCCCCGCCGCCGTGGTCAGCATGGGCCAGAAGCGGCTGCACAGATTGGCCCCGAGCAGGGCCGCCTTATAACCGGCCACGGTAGCCTGGGACGACAGTGCATCCATTGACTGCGCACGGGTGATACGCGGCACCAACTCCATGGCGAAGGCGGAAATACGCCGCTCACACAGCGCCCTTACCATATCCAATTGCCGGTGCGGGGCCATGAAGCCGATTACCGTGCATCCCTCCGGCATGGCGGCAACCGCGTCCACAGAAGGCGGTTGCACGGCAACGATGATATTGGCCTGATCGTAGCGCTGCCGGCCATCGACCATCTGAGCACCGGCCTGTTCATAATATGCATCGATGAAGTGCGCCGCCGTCCCGGCATCCTTCTCGACCACGACTTCGAAACCCTTTTTTATCAGCCGCGCCACCACATCCGGCACCAAGGCGACACGGTGCTCTTCCGCCTGCGCTTCCCTTGGCACGACCACACGTATGGCCATCTAAATGGCCTCGCTCGTCGCGTCATGGGAGCACCGGATAAACCCCTCACCCGCGCGGCGCCCGTGCTCGGGGCGGGCTCCGGTAAACATCACGGTACCGCGGCAAGCCAGCGGGATCAATTTAATGGCATGTTTTATATGGATTTTCATTGTATTTAAGCGGCATGATCCAGGCTTGGAGCCAACGCCCCGGCGATGACGATCTCCATGCACAATAAATCGGCAAATCAGCGCCCGTCATGAATGCCGTCCCATTTGACGGCAACGGCCCAGGGGATTTTCCACCGCTGCAGTGGTACCGTTGCCTTGGGGTGTTATACACCGCTTGCGAGCAGCGTGTTTTAACATTTTTCTCATTCAATCCATGGCGGGACTGACCTGGACACCACCCATGACCGGCGCCACAAAAATTTGGCTGAAATCCATTATCCTATTGGCGTTCATCGGTGGGTTTGGCGCCTACTTCGCCTTCGGCGGCGGTCGGTGGCTGAGTCTGAATTCATTGGAGCAGCATCGTGACGCACTGCTCGCCTACACGGCCGACCACTACCTGCTGATGGTCACAGTCACCGCAGCCGTTTATCTCAGTGTCACCGCGCTGAGCATTCCGGGCGCGACAGTGTTGTCTCTGGCAACGGGTCTTTTGTTCGGGCGCTGGCTGGGGACGGTGATCATCGTTTTTTCCGCCACCGCGGGCGCAACGCTGGTATTTCTGGGCGCGCGCTATCTGTTCGCCGAGGCGCTGCGGCGGCGCATGGGCGAGACGGCACAGCGCCTGATACAAGGTTTTAACGCCGACGCCTTCCATTACCTCCTGTTCCTGCGCCTGGTGCCGGTATTTCCCTTCTGGCTGGTGAATCTGGCGCCTGCCGTCACGCCCGTATCCCTGCGCACTTACTTCAGCGCCACCGCCATCGGCATACTCCCCGGCAGTTTTGTCTTTGCCCACCTGGGACAGTCCCTGGGCCGCATTGATTCAGCGCACGATTTGCTGTCGCTTAAAGTGATAAGCGCCTTCGTGCTCCTGGGCATGTTCGCTCTGGTGCCTGTTCTGTACCGAAGGGTAAAAATCGGCCGGTCGGACAATCCACCCGTTGATAAACCGTGATGAGATCGTGATGAGATCGTGATGAATATTCCTTATACTTCAAACTTATGTGCGCTGCATCTGGCTCCGCCATGATCGTGTCACATTCCTAAAGTCATTGTTCCCCTGCCGCAGGGATTGCGCGAGAGGTCTTCACATATGTTGGCGACGTTACCACTGCTCGAGCAGACCGACTTCCCGCCCATCGAACGAGGCGGACTGACGACGCTGCAGGTTAACCTGGGTTACCGGTGTAACCAGCAGTGCCTGCACTGCCATGTCAACGCAGGGCCGCGGCGCACGGAGATCATGAGTCATGAAACCGTGACGCAGGTGATCGCCTATCTGCGCAGCGCCGGCCTCGAGACGTTGGACATTACCGGCGGCGCACCGGAACTGAATCCTCACTTTCGCGAACTGGTCTGCGCTGCCCGCGGCATGGGCATGCGGGTCATCGACCGCTGCAACCTGACCATACTGCTGGAACCCGGCCAGGAAGACCTCGATCGGTTTCTCGCTGGGCAAGGCGTGGAGCTCATCGCCTCCATGCCGTGCTACCGGCAAGACAACGTGGATGCGCAACGGGGCGGCGGTGTGTTCCACAACAGCGTCCGCGCGTTGCATCAACTGAACGCCCTGGGCTACGGCAGACGCGGCTCAGGCCTGACGCTGAACCTGGTCTACAACCCCCAAGGGGCCACCCTGCCGCCTGCCCAGGCGGGCCTGGAACGGGACTATCGGAAACACCTGGGTGATGAATACGGTATCGTCTTCAACCATCTCTACACCCTGGCCAACATGCCTATCCAGCGCTTCGGCAGTATGCTGATCTCGAAAAATCAATTCCACGACTACATGACGCTGCTACGCGGGTCTTATCAAGCATCCAATCTGCAATCAGTCATGTGCCGCACGCTTGTCAGCGTCGATTGGCGCGGATTTATCTATGACTGCGACTTCAACCAGATGCTGGACCTGCCCCTGCGGGCGGGTGCCAAACCGCGCCTGCATATCACCGAGTTGGACGCCAAGTTGCTGGAGGGCCTGCCGGTGACCGTCAAGGACCACTGCTATGGCTGCACCGCCGGCCAGGGCAGCAGCTGCGGCGGGGCTCTGTCCCGCTGATTCCCGCCCCATTGCTCATGAACAGCCAGCCGGACCGAGCGGGTGACACGCAACCCGGTGACGACGCGCCCTTCCCGGCGCACCGTGACGGCGACCGCCCGTCAGCGCGTATCTCCGTCATCATCCCGGCACTCAATGAGGCCGCCTGCATCGGCGCCACTCTCACCCGGCTGCAGCCGTGGCGCGATGGTGGTCACGAGATAATCGTCGTCGACGGCGGCAGCACGGACGACACCGTGTCGGTGGCGCGCCCCCTGGCTGACCAGATATTGGTCAGTACCCGCTGCGGGCGGGCCCATCAGATGAACCGCGGCGCGCGCATGGCCCGGGGCGATATCCTGTTATTCCTCCACGCAGATACATGTCCGCCTGATAACGCCCCACGGGACATGATCGACGCATTGACCACGCAGCCTAAAGGATGGGGCTTCTTCGGTGTGCGCTTCACTGGCGGCGGCGCGCTGCTGCGTGTGGTGGCATTCATGATGAACTGGCGGTCGCGCCTCACCGGCATAGCCACCGGCGATCAGGCCATTTTCGTACGCCGCCCCTTGTTCGAGGCCGTTGGCGGCTATCCGGGCATTGTCCTCATGGAGGACATCGCCCTCAGCAAGCGACTCAAACACATTCACCGTCCAATCCACCTGCGCCGCCCGGTGACCACCTCAAGCCGGCGCTGGGAACGCCACGGCATATGGCGCACGGTCCTTCTCATGTGGCGCCTGCGCCTGGCATTTTTCTTCGGCGCCGACCCCGACCAGCTGGCGCGGCGCTATGACCTCGGGTAGCGCACCGTGAATGTTCCCCAAGGCCGCCTCATGGTCTTCGCCAAGGCGCCCATCCCCGGCGCGGTCAAGACACGCCTGATCCCCTCCCTAAGCGCGCAACAGGCAAGCCGCCTCCACGAACGACTGATCAATCGCACACTCTCGCTGTGCTGCGGTACCGGCGTGGGTCCTGTTGAGCTTTGGTGCGCGCCGGATACCAGCGATGCCTTTTTTCAGCAATGCGCGCGCGCATTCGATATAGCACTGCATGAGCAGCACGGCGCCGACCTCGGTGAACGCATGTATCACGCCCTGTCCGCGCGCCTGGCGCAATATCCCCACGTGGTACTCGTGGGCAGCGACTGCCCCTCGCTGACACCCGACCTGCTGCGCGAGGCATTTACCGCGCTGGATCGGGGTGTGGATGCCGTCATCGCGCCGGCCGAAGACGGCGGCTACGTCCTGCTGGGACTGCGGCGCATACATCTCGACCTGTTCACCGGGATCCCCTGGGGGACGGACCGGGTCATGGCCGTCACCCGCCGACGCCTGGAACAGTTGAACTGGCAGTGGCAGGAGTTAGCGCGGCAGTGGGATGTGGATAGGCCGGAGGATCTGGCAAGGCTCGCGGGACTGCCAGAGTTTGCCGGTTTACGGATGGGATGACGTCGCAGGTCGCAGGTCGCAGGTCGCAGGTCGCAGGTCGCAGGTCGCAGGTCG
>CAYXAX010000163.1:0-6107 GCA_964463055.1 uncultured Gammaproteobacteria bacterium
TGCCGACTGCTCAATCAGATGACTGGACTCGCCCGCCGGCACCCCGTCGCTGACCACCCCAAGGCGAATATCCTCCATGGCCTCGTGCTCATCGAAGCGGCTGTAGTACTTGCTCAGTGCCAGGGTAATCTCGCGGGCCGACGACATTACCGGTACCACCTTGAGGTTGGTGTGAAATCTCAGGGCCTCGATGCCCTTGGTATCCATGGGATTTTCGGTAGCCACCACAAGGTGACCGTCGATCTGGCCCAGGGGCAGCAGATTGTACTGGATGGCAAGATCCGCCGGCACCCGCGCCAGCACCTCCGGTGTGATCTCCACGTTCTCCAGCTTTACCACGGGAATGCCGAACTTGTGCGCCAGGGCGACGTTTACCTGATCCTCGTTCACCAGTTTCAGTTCGACGAGGATGCGGCCCAGGTGCTTGCCGCTGTCGCGGTGCTGATGGGCAAGGGCGACTTTCAGCTGTTGATTATCGATCAGGCGGGCTTGCCGCAGAATCTCCCCCAGGCATATATTGGGTTGGGGCGTGGTGCGGTGGATAACGGTGCGAAGATCGCCAAGATTTCTTACGATATGCTGCCTCATACAGTTCCCCCTGCCGGAAAGCGGGAGACACCGCGGCGGGAATCGTCTGGATACCTCCAGACCATGGCGCCGGTCCGCGGCTGCGGCACGGACAATAAATTTCCGCCATGGAAACAGACCGCCCCGCCGTGACGCGCGGGGAAAATCCGCACAGATACCGATGATATGCACAGGACAGCTGCCAATCACTCATTCCCTTGAAAGCGGCAGACACCGACACGCCGTCACTCCGCCGCCGGCGCGATGCAAAGGTCCTCCCTGGACCGCAATGTCAAAGCATTGGCGATTATATACGTGACCAAGCCTGTCTTATATCTTAATCATTTAAGGCGGGCCTAGGCAACATACGATAACGAATTGATATTTATTAAATTATTTTATCAGCTCGAGACTCGCTTTATATGGCACAGTTTTAGCATTTACCAAAGGTGAAACAATGCCAAGGAGGTTGGGATTACATGTCCACCGTACAACGTAAGGCCGCTCAGACACCTATCCGGGTCAACCTCCCGATGGGCAATCTGCTGACGAGCCAGTCGCAATCGAAAACACAGCTCGAGCAGGCAGAGCTAACAAAGGTGCTGCAAATCAGCAGTGTGTTGCAGACCACCCTGGATGTCGGGAGAATTATCGAATTGTTTTCCCAGGAATTGCAGTCCCTGGTACCCCACGACAGCCTGCATTATAAGAACAGCGCCGAGAAATACTCCCACGCGGTAGGCACGAAGTCCCAGAATTCATGCGCCTATAAACTGGTCATCGGCGACCAGTCCCTCGGGGAGCTCAGCATCACGCGAAAAAAGCGCTTCACCGCGCGTGAAACGCTGGTAATGGAATATGTATTGTGCAGCGTGGTCTATCCGCTGCGTAATTCACTGCTGTATAAACACGCGCTGCAGGCCGCACTCAAGGACCCCTTGACGGGCGTGAATAATCGCGCCGCCATGGAGATCACGGTATGCCGGGAAATTGATCTGGCGAAACGCCACGGCACCCCGCTTTCGCTCATCGCCATGGACATCGACCGCTTCAAGTCCGTCAATGACAACTATGGGCACCTCGCTGGAGACACCATTATCAAGGCCGTGGCTGACACGGTGAATACCTGCATCCGCAGCAGTGACATTCTGTTCCGCTACGGCGGCGAGGAATTTGCCATCGTACTGAGCAATACCGGCCCCGATGGAGCGATCCTGCTGGCCGAAAGGATTCGCGAGGCCATCTCAAGAAAACAGTATCAATTCGAAAAACGTCCCATCGGCATTACCGTCAGCCAGGGCGTGGCCTGCCTGGACAAAAAGGACGAAATCAAAACCCTGTTCATGAAGGCCGATACCGCGCTCTATGAGGCCAAGGCCGACGGTCGCAACTGCGTCAAATTCGGCAAGCAATATTAACAGCGGATAAACGCGCCAAATACCCGCTATCCCTGCCAGGCCGATATTCTTCGGCCGGTGAGCCGATTTTTCAACGCGGCTGCCAATGTCCACGCGTCGACCATCGTCGCTTGCACCCGATCATCCGCATCTGTACCCTTCCATCCTTAACGCATACCCCGGAATACGAAATCGATACCCGGGATGCCGCTCCAGGGTCCTCAAACCCTCAACTGGAATCTCGAAACTGACTGTATGCATATCCGTTTACCCGCCGAATGGGAACACCAAAGCGGCGTGTTATTGGCTTGGCCCCACGGCCACGGTGACTGGCTGCCGCAGCTCGGCATGGTGGAGCCCGTGTACGTCGAGCTGGTCACCTGGATCACGCGTTTTGAACCGGTGGTCATTGTGTGCCGGGATGCCGATCATCGCGGGCATATCCAGTCATTGTTGAGTGATGTCCCGGCGTCCGCCGGCAAGATCATCTACTGCGATATCCCCACCAACGATACCTGGATACGCGACTATGGTCCGATCACCGTCATGGCGGACGGGTCGCCGCTGCTGCTTGATTTCGCATTCAACAGCTGGGGTAACAAATACGCCTGGGACAAGGACAATGCGGCAACCAGGCATCTCCATGAAACCGGACTGTTCGGAGACACGCCCATGGAGACCATCAAGTTGGTGCTGGAGGGCGGCAGCATTGAATCAGACGGCCGCGGCACGCTGCTGACCACCAGCCAGTGCCTGTTGTCCCGGCAGCGCAACCCCGACCTGGACCGGGAGGAAATTACCCGGCGGCTGTCGCAACTGCTTGGCGTAGCGAAGATCCTGTGGCTGAACTCGGGGCGGCTGGCGGGCGACGACACCGACAGTCATATCGATATCCTGGCGCGGTTCTGCAGTCCGGAATCCATCGTATATACCCACTGCGACGACCCCGGTGATGAACACTTCACTGACCTGGGGCGGATGGAAGAGGAGTTGCGCGCCCTGCGAACACCGCATCAGACCCCCTACCACCTGGTCCCCCTGCCCTGGCCAGACGCTAAATATGACGCGTCGGGCAGGCGCCTGGCGGCCACCTACACCAACTTCCTTATCATCAACCAGGCGGTACTGGTCCCCGTGTACCATGACCCGGCGGACGAACGGGCGCTGCGCACCGTGGAAGAGTGTTTCCCCGGGCGAACCGTGGTCCCCATCTTCAGTACACCGCTGATTCACCAGGGCGGCAGCCTGCACTGCTCCACCATGCAATTGCCGCGAGGTGTCCTGAAATGAGGACCCAGGTCGACAAGGAATAGCGGGGCCTGTTTTGGTAGACATATGTCTTGTGTGTCACGTCGATTTTACCGCACCGGGCTGGCCGCGCTTCAACACGAAACCCGGACCCACTCCATTGAAGTTGACCGTATGCTGCCCGGCGGCGTGTTAAAATAATCTGCGCGGTTGCGAGCCTCGTGTTGTGAATCGTCCTGAGGGACGCCGTCTGGCTATATTGACCGGGAAGAGTGGGATGTCAGAGCGCATACTGAATATCGGAGTGGTGCAGCATGCCTGCGGCGAAGTGCAGGCGGAGAACCTGGCGGCGACCATCGGCGGTATACGCGAGGCCGCCGACCAGGGGGCGTCACTGGTACTGCTCCAGGAACTGCACACCCTGCCTTATTTCTGCCAGAGTGAAGATACCCACCGCTTCGATCAGGCGGAGTCCATTCCGGGCCCCACCACGGAACAGTTATCGGCGGTCGCCCGGGAACTCGGCGTGGTCATCGTGGCGTCGCTGTTCGAACGGCGTTCGGCGGGCATTTACCACAACACCGCCGTGGTCATCGACAGCGACGGCGCCATTGCCGGCAAGTACCGCAAGATGCATATCCCCGATGATCCCGGTTACTACGAGAAATTCTACTTTACCCCCGGGGACCTGGGGTTTTCGCCCATAGACTGCGCCGTGGGCAGGCTCGGTGTCCTGGTTTGCTGGGACCAGTGGTACCCGGAGGCGGCACGCTTGATGGCCCTGGCCGGCGCCGAGGTGCTGCTTTTCCCCACCGCCATCGGATGGGACCCCCGCGATGAAAACGCCGAACGTCAACGCCAGCGTGATGCATGGCTCACCATTCAACGGAGCCACGCCATCGCCAACGGCCTGCCTGTGGTGTGCGGCAATCGCATCGGTCTCGAGCCGGACCTGTCGGGGGTCAGCGCGGGAATTCAGTTCTGGGGCTCCAGCTTCATCGCCGGCCCTCAAGGGGAAATACTCGCCGCGGCGGACACCGACAAGGCCGCCGCCTGCGTCGCCGCGGTCGATATGAACCGCAGCGAACAGGTGCGCCGCCTCTGGCCGTTTCTGCGCGACCGCCGCATTGATGCCTACCAGGACCTGCTCAAACGATTCCGGGATTAGGCCCGGGACTGTCGTCCCGGGAGTTTCGGGTTTCGGGTTTTAAGTCGCAGGTCGAAGGAAGCGTGTCTTTTGATTCCCCTCATCCTAACGGCTTCGCCCCCCTCGCTTCGCTCTCCCCTGAGAGGGCGAAGGAATCAACATCACACGGCTCGATGCCGTTCTCCTCACCCGCACCCTTCGCTATGCTCTTTCCTCCCAGTGAGAGGGTTGGGCTGAGGGGGAGTAATCACGGGAAGCATTCAATGCCCGATATGATGGGGGCAGGTGCTGTCCTGTTGCAGCCGATACTCTCCTACTCTAGAAGCAACAGGGATTCCGCCGATATAAATATTAAGGAAGTCTAAATATGCCGATACCGGGGCTGTGTCATAATGATCAAAAGTAAGTCTTTCCCGGAGAATATGCAGTGATCCTCATCCTGACACCTGACGTCGACAGCACCAGCACCCAATACCGGGAGCTGATGGACTATCTGTCCAATCTCAAGGACATTCAATTCCGACTGCACCGTGAACACGGCGAACAGCAGGTACTCACCGAGGTCTACCTGGTGGGCGACACGGCGTCCCTGTCCCTGGAGGATATGCAGCGCCTTCCCTGCGTGGAGCGGGTGGTCAAGGTATCCCAGGAATTTCGCGTGCTTGGCCAGCACAAGGGCGAACGCAGGTCCACGTGGTTCGAATACAACGGTGTACGCTTCGGCCAGGACAACCTCAACGTCTTCGCCGGGCTATGCGCCGTGGACACGCCGGAACACGTGGAAATGATGATGAAGGCGCTGCACGAACACGGCCAGACCTGCACCCGCATGGGGGCGTACAAACCGCGTACCAATCCGTATTCCTTTCAAGGTCACGGCAAATCGTGCCTGCCGTACGTATTCGAACTGGCGGGCAAATACGGTATCAAGGTCATCGCCATGGAGGTGACCCACGAATCCCACGTCAACGAGATCAATGAGGCCCTGCATCAGACCGGCAATCCCACCGGGGTCATGCTGCAGATCGGCACGCGCAATATTCAGAATTTCGAACTTCTCAAATTCGTCGGCCGGCAGCATGAACTGCCGGTACTGCTCAAGCGCGGCTTCGGTATCACCCTGATCGAGTCACTCAATGCCGCCGAGTACCTGGCCAGCGAAGGCAACCGCAAGGTGGTGTTCGGCCTGCGCGGCATGAAAACCAACCTCGGAGACCCGCACCGTAACTTCATCGACTTCGCCCACGTACCGGTAATCAAGCGGCTGACGCGCATGCCGGTGTGCATCGACCCGTCCCACTCGGTGGGCTCACGGGCCGCCGACCCCGACGGCATCCTGGACATCATGCATGTGACCGCCCAGGGCGTAATCGCCGGCGCCAACATGGTACTGGTGGATTTTCACCCGGTACCGCGCAAAGCCCTGGTGGACGGGCCCCAGGCGTTGACGCTCAAGGAACTGCCGTGGTTTCTGGAAGACGTGCGCATCGCGCGGCGGGCGTATGAAGAACGATTGCAACTGGCGGGGGAGTATCACCAGCCGGATGAGTCGGAGTAAGCGCCCGCACACTGGGGAAGACGGTCGAAGGTCTCAGGTCTCAAGTCCCAGATCAAAGGAAATATCTCTTTTAATCCCCCTCATCCTAACCTTCTCCCTGGGAGGGAGAAGGAATCAATCACACACGGCACGATACCATTCTACTCACCCTCGCCCTCTCAGGGAGAGGGCCGGGGTGAGGGGGAGTAAT
>CAYXAX010000164.1:0-6086 GCA_964463055.1 uncultured Gammaproteobacteria bacterium
TGTGGCACTTTCCGTCAGCTCACGCTGCCCAGGCGTTACCTGGCACCTTGCCCTGCGGAGCCCGGACTTTCCTCCCGCTGTCGCCCGGAGGCGACAGCGGGCGGCTGTCTGGCCGACTCCTCATGCAAAGATACAAGAGTTAAAGATAAAAAGATATAAGATAGGACCTCACGTCAATCGGGGCGAGCAAGCTGCACTGCTTTCTGGTAAAGAAGGTTTTTCTTTTCTCCGCTGAGTTCGGCGGCAATGCTCACTGCCGACTTGAGTGGAACATGACGCAACAACACCGCCAGCATGTGCTCAACCGTCTCGCCCGCCTCGTGGTGCCGCGCTTCGGGCAAACCCTGTACCATCACCACGAATTCGCCGCGCTGCTGGTCGCCGTCGGCCGCGATGCGCGTCGACAGGTCATCCAGACTACCCCTGCGGATGGTCTCGAATGTCTTGGTCAATTCCCGGGCATAGGTGGCGGGACGATCGCCGCCGAAGGTCAGGGCCATGTCCCGCACGGACGCCAGGATACGATGAGGCGCCTCGAAAAACACCATGGTGCGTGCCTCACCGGTCATGTCCGCCAACCGCCGGCGGCGCGCAGCGGCCTTGGCGGGGAGGTAGCCTTCGAAGACAAAGCGGTCAGTGGGCAGCCCTGATACAGACAAGGCCCCGATCACGGCACTCGCCCCCGGGATTGGTATAATGCGTATTCCATGGGTGTGGGCGGCAGCGACCAAGTGATAACCGGGGTCGCTGACCAGCGGTGTACCGGCGTCACTGATCAAGGCCACCGCGTGCCCGGCTTGCAGGCGATCCATCAGCTTCGGTGTCGCCTGACGCTCACTGTGTTCATGATATGCAATGCACGGGGTTTGAATGCCATAATGGTTCAACAGCAGCTTACTGTGCCGGGTGTCCTCGGCGGCGATCACATCCACGCCGCGCAGAACCTCCACAGCCCTGAATGTCACGTCGTCGAGATTACCAATCGGGGTGGCAACGATGTAAAGTGCGCCTTTGATAACCGACATAGCCAGCACCCATCACAATAATGATGAACAGAACCGAAGGCCTGAACGCCCCTCTGCAACCCGCCCATTCCGGGGCATCTCCTTGGACGGGCGCCCACCCTTGATGCCCGCCTCGCCCAAGCTGAATTACCGGCGGATTTTCGCCCTGTGCCTGATGGCGCTGATCACGGTGTCATGCGCCGTCCAGCCGACACAGCCCCGCGACATAGAACGGGTCACGCTTCAGAAAATCAAAGAGATCGAGGCGACGGGGGATTTTCAACGGGTCGCCAGGGAGTATAACAAACTTGCCGCGCTGGCAAGCCCGCCGCAGCGTCAGAACTACCAACTGGATGCGGCAGCGGCCCTGCTCAAGGGCAATTTCATCCGCCAGGCCAAGCGCATCCTGGATGGCCTCGCCGAGCGGGAGCTGACCGTCGATCAATACCTGCGGCGCCGCATCCTCATTGCACGTATCGCCATCGCGGATCATCAACCGGACCAGGCACTGGTCGCGCTGGCCATTCGCCTCCCGTCCGACACGCCGGATGACATGCAGGCCGAGTTCCATCGCCTGCGGGCCGATGCCTACACATCCCAAGGTAAACTCCTGGACGCGGTACGCGAACTCATCGCCCGCGCACCGCACCTGACCGACCCACAGGCAGCGGTCAAAAACCAACAGGCAATATGGCGCGGCGTCACTCAACTGCCCGACGACCTGCTGACCGCGGCGCTGCCAGCCGCCTCGGATGTACTGAAGGGGTGGCTGGAGCTGGCCGCCATCGCCAAACACAATCAGGGTCAACCCGGTCAGCTCGCCCAAGCCGTGACGGCGTGGCAGGCCCGCCATCCGGACCACCCGGCCAACAAGCAGATCATCGACGCCTTGCTGGCGCGCCAGCCGGGCCAGGTCGTTGAGCCGGCACAGATCGCACTGTTGCTGCCCCTCAGCGGCACCTATGCCGGCCCGGCTCAGGCGTTGCGCGACGGTTTCCTGCTGGCCCATTACAACCACGGCAACAGTGACAACGCGCCGCAGATACGCATCTACGACGTGGGCGAAAACCCCGAGGACATCGTCACATATTACAACCAGGCGGTGCAGGACGGTGCGCAATTCGTGGTTGGCCCGCTGAGCAAGCAGGCGGTATTGAAGCTCATGGCCGACACCAACCTGCCGGTCCCCACCCTGACCCTGAACTTTGCCTATCAGGACGATCCACTGCCCGCCAACCTTTATCAGATCAGCCTGTCGCCGGAGGATGAGGCGCGCCAGGTGGCGGAACGAGCATGGCTTGAAGGACACAACCAGTCCATCAGCCTGGTACCCGAAGGTGATTGGGGCAACCGGGTCTTCACCGCCTTCAAGGAGCATTGGGAGGCCCTGGGCGGCACGGTGCTCAAGGCGCAAACCTTCAACCCCCAGGCCAGTGACTTCACCACCGCGCTGCGCTCGGCGCTAAACCTGGACGAGAGCCAGAAACGCCGCGATGCCCTGGTAAAACTGCTTGGTCAGGACCTTGACTTCCAACCACGCAGGCGGCAGGACGTGGACATGGTCTTCATGGCTGCTTTCCCGCGTCAGGCGCGGCTGATTCGGCCGCAACTGGAATTCAACTATGCCGCCGATCTGCCGGTATACGCCACCTCCCATATCTTCACGGGCACCGTCGACCGCAGCGTCGACCAGGACCTGGACGGTATCGTCTTTTGCGACATCCCCTGGGTACTCGCCGATACCGGGCAGCGCGCCGCACTGCGACGAAAGATCAGCCACCTATGGCCCGACCCGGCTGAGCAATACACCCGCTTCTATGCGCTCGGCGTGGATGCCTATAACATCATTCCCCACCTCTCCGAACTGAAGCGCTTTCCGTATCAGGAATACCAAGGCGAGACGGGATACCTGACCCTGGGGCAGGACAACCGCATTCACCGCCGCCTGCTGTGGGCGCGCATGGTCAACGGAGCACCCAAATTGATCGATGCTATAATCCCCATGCAACCTTGACGGGGCAACCGGCGCATGGCAAGACAGGGACGGCTTGCTGAAGACTTTGCCTGCCGCTTTCTGGAACAGCGGGGCCTTAGGCTGCTGACGCGCAATTATCACTGCCGGCGGGGAGAGATCGACTTGATAATGAAAGACAGCGACTGCATCGTGTTTGTCGAAGTGCGATACCGCGGTAATCCGCGCTTCGGATCCGGCGCCGAGAGTGTCGATCGCCGCAAACAGGCACGCCTCATCGCGGCGGCACAGCACTATCTGCACAAACACCAACAGGCCGCCGACGCGCCGTGCCGCTTTGATGTGGTCTCCATCGCGCCCGCGACCCCTACCGCGAACCCGCCGACGCAGTGGATCCGGGATGCCTTTCATGCGTGAGGCCGATCATGGCCCCCGCGAAGCCACCACCTGCTCATTTACACTCACAACCACACCATGGAAATACGAGATCTCTCGAGCCCCCATTACGCATCCGGGGTCGTGATTATTCACTGCCTGCGCGATCTCATCGAAAGGCAGTTGACCAACAACAAGGGTTGACAGGCATGACAAAGATATACGGCTACTTGACGACATTGGTACTTCTCGCCACGTCACTCCAAGGCTGTGCCGGGCTATTCGTCGCCGGCGCGGCCACCGGCGCCACCGTGGCCGCGGAACGCCGCGATACCGACACGCTGATAAAAGACCAGGCCATCGAGATCGAGGCCAGCAACAAGCTGTTCGACAATGCCCGCGTCAAGGACGGCACGCATATCAATGTCACCTGCATCAACGGCAATGTCCTGCTCACCGGCGAGGCGCGCACTGAGGAGCTTCACCAGACCGCCCTCGACCTGGTCAAGGATGTCGACGGTGTACGCCATATCGCCGATGAGATCGCCATTATGGAGCCTACCTCGCTGGGCAGCCGCAGCCAGGACACGTGGATCACCACCAAGGTCAAGGCCGAGCTGCTGAACCATTACGGCTTCGCGGGCCTGCGCGTAAAAGTCATTACCGAACGCGCCACCGTCTACCTCATGGGCCTAGTGACCCGCGAAGAGGCCCAGCGGGCCACCGATGTGGCAAAGCAGGTGGATGGGGTACAGGAGGTGGTGAAGGTGTTTGAATACCTAAAACCACAACCGCAAACATAAGTTTCGGGTTTCGAGTTCCGTGTTGGAGGAACGGCCCGGCGGCCGTAACGATCACGGGTGATAACATCACCTCTTTCAACCCCCATTAAGACATGAATAGCGAGATACAACATAGGTTGGCGGACATCGTCGGAGCGCAATCCGCCCTGTTCGATGCCGCGGACTGCTGGCCTTACGGGTATGACAACAGCCGCCGTCACGCCCTGCCCGAGGCGGTGGTGTTTCCCACCACCCACGAACAGGTCCTCGCCATCCTGCGTCTGTGCAACGAGCGTGAAATCCCCGTGATCCCCCGCGGACGGGGCACCGGGACCACCGGCGCCAGTGTGCCGGTGCGCGGCGGGGTGGTGATATCTCTGGAACGTATGGACCGCATCGTCGCCGTGGACCCCGACAACCGCGTCATGGTGGTAGAGCCGGGGGTGACCAATCAGGCGGTGCAGGATGCCGCCGCCGAACACGGGTTTTTCTGGCCGCCCGACCCCACCAGTGCCGCCTATTGCACTGTGGGCGGCAACCTGGCCTATAACTCAGCCGGACCGCGCGCCGTCAAATACAACACACCGCGGGAGAACGTGCTCGGCCTGCGCGCGGTGACCGGCGGCGGGGAACAGATCCGTACCGGCGTCTACACCACCAAGGGCGTGGTGGGTTACGACCTGACGCGTCTGCTCATCGGTTCGGAAGGCACCCTTGCGGTAATCACCGAGGCGACCCTCAAACTCACTCCGCTGCCCGAGTCGCGCCGCACACTGCGCGCCATTTACGCCGATATGCACGGCGCGGCGCGGGCGGTATCGCGCATCATGGCCCAATCGGTGACACCCTGCGCACTGGAGTTCATCGACGGCAAGGCCATCGACATGATCCGCCACTACTCCCAGGCGGACCTGCCCCAGGGGGCCGGCGCCATGCTGATGATCGAGGTCGACGGCATGAGCGACAGTATCGAGGGGGCCGCGGCGCGGGTAGCCCAGGCGGCACAGGGTCCCGGCCTGCTCGAGATCACCGCGGCACATACCGAGGGGGAGGCCAAGGCCCTGTGGGCCACGCGCAAGGCCCTGTCGCCCGCGCTGCGCAATGTCGCACCGAAGAAGATCAACGAGGACGTGGTGGTCCCCGTCTCGCGCATCCCGGACCTCATCGCCGGCCTGGAGGCACTGTCCAGGGAATACGCCATCACCAACGTCAATTTCGGTCACGCCGGCAACGGCAACATCCACGTCAACCTGCTCATCAATCCCGATGACGCCGAAGAGGTGGACCGGGCCCACCGCTGTCTGTCGCGGGTATTCGAACTGGTATTGGAACTGCGCGGCACCCTCTCCGGCGAACACGGTGTAGGGCTGGAAAAGCGCGACTTTATGGACCGGGAGATCGATCCGGTCACCATGGCATTGATGAAGCGGATCAAGCAACAGTTTGACCCGCGCGGCATTCTAAATCCGGATAAGTTGTTCCCCTTGTAAGGGAACAATTTATCCGGATTCGGGTTTCGGGTTAAGAAAAAACCTCTCTCCACCCGCTGCGTATATTCTTCACCTCGAAAATATAAACTGGCGTATCAAGAAAAAAATTCATCACGGCCGCAGGCCGTTCCAGCCAACCCGGAACTCGCAACATCCGGGGCGAACGTCCCGGGTCCGCAACTCGTAACCCCCAACTCCAGCGCTCACCCCTGAAGCTGTGTATATGTATTGAGATCGGCATCGCTGTAACAGCAACAGATAATCTCATCAAAGCTGCACTCATATTCCTTCATCACCTTGAGAGCAATGTTCGCCGCGTCTGCCTTGGGGTAGCCGTAGACGCCGGTACTGATGGCGGGAAACGCGATGGTGGTGACGTGGTGTTCCAGGGCAAGGTCCAGTGATCGGCGGTAGCAGCGTTCAAGGAGCGCCGCCTCGCCCTTGGCGCCGCCGTGCCATACCG
>CAYXAX010000165.1:0-5984 GCA_964463055.1 uncultured Gammaproteobacteria bacterium
CATCCTAACCTTCTCCCTGAGAGGGAGAAGGAAAAAATCACACCCCGCAAGGCACCACTCTTCTCCCGCACCCTTCGCTTCGCTCTTCCCTCTCAGGGAGAAGGGATCAAACACCCTTTCGAGGGCACCATTCTCTTCTCCCTCTCCCTCTCAGGGAGAGGGGAAAAGAAAATCGAACGCATCTTTACCTACAACTTGGGACCTGTGACCTGGGACCCTATTTCTGTTTTGTTAATCACCATCGATTGCGGAAAATTGCAGGTAAACGTACTCCCCTGCCCCACCGTGCTCTCAACATTGAGTTCGCCGCCGTGGTGCTGCATGACGTGCTTGACGATGGCCAAGCCCAGGCCGGTGCCGCCGTCGCGGCGGGCCCGGCCGGTATCGACGCGGTAGAAGCGCTCCGTCTGGCGCGGGATGTGCCACGCCTGGATACCGATGCCAGTGTCCTCGACCCGGAAGTGGGCGCCGTCCTCATCCGCAAACCAGCGAATATTTATGACGCCTTTTTCAGGGGTGTACTGCACAGCGTTGGCCACAAGGTTGGAAAAGGCGCTGCGCAGCTCCTTTTCATTGCCGCGCAGCCACACGGACTGATCGCACGCCAATGTGATCTCCTGCGCCTTGCCGGCGCCAAGGGCAGCGGCCTCTTCCCGGAGGGTATTCAACATGGCCGGCACTGCAACCGGTTCCCACGTATCACCGGCCGTCTTTGTCTCAAGACGTGACAGCAATAACAGGTCTTCCACCAGCCGCTGCATGCGCTGGGTATGCTGGGTCATGAACATCAGGGACCGGCTCCACTGCCGCGCATGGTCGTCATCCGCACTGGTCATGGTCTCCAGGTACCCGCTGATTACCGTCAATGGTGTACGCAGCTCATGAGAGACGTTGGCCACAAAGTCGCGCCGCACCTGCTCCAGACGGTGCAGGTAAGTGATATCCCGGGCGATCAGTAAACGCTGGTCGTCCCCATAGGGGACCACCTGCAGGGCAAGGATAATGGAATTGTCCTCCGGAGAGGGAAACTCCAGGATCTCGGAATAATCACCGCGCGCATAAAAATGTACGAAGGCCGGATGGCGGACGAGGTTGTCGATGCGCTGACCCAGGTCCGCGCGGAAATGCAGGCCCAGCAACCGGGTGGCCGCCTCGTTAAACCATTCGATTTCGCCGTTGGCGCGCAACACTACCGTGGCGTCCGGCATGGCGGTCGCCGATTGCTGAAATCGGTTAAGCGCGCCGCTCAGCCGGCGTTCGCGCCGCTTGTTGCGCTGCCGCAGCCGGTAGATCTGGTGGGATAACTCATCCAATACACCGGCGGCGAGGACCGGCTGAGAATCCTTATCTTCACGCACCCAGCGTTCGATGCGCGTCAGATTCATCAGAAACCAGGCGATGTAGCAACAGGCGGCCAAAAACAGCGCCGTGCCCAAATGACCCGATAACAGGCCGAAGATAACACCGGCGAGCGCGAATCCCGAGATGCGCCAAATCTCAACCGCCCAGGGATTGGACAATGCCTATACCTGCTTGGAGAACCGGTAGCCTGCGCCCCGCACGGTCTGTATGTATCTGTCGAAGCCTTGCTGTGCCAGCACCTTGCGCAACCGGCGTATATGGACATCCACGGTACGCTCCTCCACATAGACATTGCCGCCCCACACCCTGTCCAGCAATTGGCCGCGGGAGAATACGCGCTCCGCATTGGTCATAAAGAAATATAATAGCCGGTACTCCGTGGGGCCCATTTCCAGCACTTCGTTCTTGGCTGTCACCCGGTGACTCGCCGAATTGATACATAGACCATCCACCTCGATGAAGTCGGATTCCGTCTGCGGGGCGGAACGCCGCAGTATAGCCCGTATACGTGCCGCCAGTTCGCGGGTGGAGAACGGCTTGGTGATATAGTCATCGACGCCGACGTCCAACCCGCGCAGCTTGTCCGATTCGTCCCCCCGTGCGGTCAACATGATGATCGGTATCCGCTGGGTAAGCTCTTCGCGGCGCAGACGCCGCGCATAATCCACCCCGCTGGTGCCCGGCAGCATCCAATCCAATATGACCAGGTCCGGAAGCTGATCGGCAATGGACAATTGCGCCTCGGAAACGTCATTGGCCTCAGCCATTTCGAAACCGGCCTGAGACAGGGCAAATGCAATCATCTCACGAATTGCCGGCTCGTCTTCAACTATCAGGATTCTAGCAGCCATAATGGAAATAATGTCAAAGCCCAAGATTACAAAAAACGTGTTGTCGGCACCACTGGCAATCGCGGGAAAACTCGATGTTTATAACATATTCATGAAGATAGCGAGTTTCACCGGCACTTGCCCGTGACACCCGATTGCCTGACGCCATGATATCCGGCGCGGGTCCACCACTGTCCGTGCCGGCAAAACGCGGCGATTCGATTGTATCGGATACACTATCGCCGAGCCCGGATTGCGCCGCCCCAAAAAAAGATCCGCGCCGAAGCGCGGATACAAGATGAGGAGACTAAGAAGTGCGCCGTCCATGGCGCCGCGATACCCGGCGGACTTTGGCCCAACGGACATCACGAGCATGTGATCCCTCGGGTTAGAACTTCACCTGGGACCACACACCGATTTCGTCGGATTTTATTGCACTGCTGTCGTTCTTTTCATGCTTGTACACCAGGGCCAGGTCGACACCCTTGCGCGCCTGATAGGAGACACCGACGTTATAGTACGTATCCTTAGGCTTCGATGCCGCATCCTTGTTGAGATTCGCGTGATCGAAACGCGCAAACACAGCGACTTTTTCCATCGGATGCACAGCGCCCCACACGGAAAAACCATCCGCCTTGACCTTAGTGCCGGTGATCGATGCCGTCGTCGGGTTCTTGGCGTTGAAATATTCCGCCCCTGTGCTGAACATGCTATAACGATAGGCCGCAAGCAGATCCCAGCGCAGGTTCGTATTGTTAGTCGAACCGGGGTAGGTATCCTGACCAAGCTTGCCCTCGCGGATACCAACGGCCAGTGTCAGGTCCTTGATGGGCGTCACACCGACTCGCCCTTCAAAATCCAGATTCTTGGAGCGGGTAAAGTTCTTGTAACCGTTGCCGTTCACCGCCGACGCGGCGTAATTCACCATGCCGCCCATGACCTTGCCCCCGAAGTGCACGCCCCAATCGGCGGAGGTGCCGAAACCAAGGCGGTCGATGAGGGTGTTTTCCACATACCGATAGCCATAAAGGTCTTCCACATAGGGCACCCAGGGCAGGTCTGCGGAACCGGCGCGCACAACGGCCGCATCGGAGATCTTCGCCTGCACATAGGCCTTTTTGACATAAACCTGTGTCGCGGACTCTCCGCTGAAATAGTTAAAGTCGGTGGTCACATTCGCCGACCAGATGTCGTCGAAATTGTGGTTCACACCGAGGTAAAAGCGCTTGACGTCGAGACCGAATCCGCTTGGAGCAATTCTGCTGCCGCTCTTCTTTTTGGAGAGATATGTCAAGTCTACGTAGGCCTTCCCGCCAACCGATGTCGAGCCGTCCTCGCCCGCCGCCGCATTGTAACTCAACCCACCACAGGCCACTGCGAGGGCCACCGTCATTATGCGCTTACGCATGCACTCACTCCTCTTTATGAATAATGTCTGACGCCGAACTCGTGGCATCAACCCTTCGCACCTCGACTTGACCCCTGATCCATTTCAAGCCGTTATCCTAGGCACGACGCAATCGGATAATCCTCGCAGAAGGCGACCGATTTGCGGTTGGTGCAAGAATAGGGAGCAAATATGACAGAAATGTTACTGTTCAGTGACAATTGAATGAAACATGTCGTATTGAGACAACTGTATTTACATAAACGCTACATTGAATATAGTTTCTATGTATTACATTCAGTAGTAGCAACGAAATCCCCCGGCGCCATGGCCCAACATTCCCGGTTGCGCATCGCATTCAAATACCGCGCGATCCGTTCGTAACGACCCCGGCACCACTAAACCGCCGCAGGCTGCGGCCAGCGCGGGTTTTAGGGCGCGCCCTGTCGCTGGTCGTCAAGAAAATCAGGGGTTTGCCAGAATCCGCAAAATGCGTTGTAATATTTGCCGTGGCAGCACATCCAGGCTGCCTTTTATTTTTTAGAGACGGACAGCCTATTTCTGTATGCCGGAATCATTAATGTCTACATATAACCGTATTCCCATTACCCTGGAGCGCGGCCAGGGGGTTTGGCTGTGGGACAGCGAGGGCAAGCGGTATCTCGACGCCATCAGCGGCGTCGCGGTGTGCGCCCTGGGCCATGCCCACCCGGCCGTGACCCAGGCCATCTGCCAGCAGGCGGGGAAACTGGTCCATACCTCCAACCTGTACCGGATCGCCCTCCAGGAGACCCTGGGCACGCGCCTGACCGGCCTGGCCGGCATGGACAAAGTGTTTTTCTGTAACTCCGGGGCCGAGGCCAACGAGACCGCCCTCAAGCTGGCGCGCCTGTATGGCCACAACAAGGGCGTGACGGTGCCCACGGTCGTGGTGGCGGAGAACAGTTTTCACGGCCGCACCCTGGCCACCCTCACTGCTACCGGCAACCGCCGCGTCCAGGCCGGTTTCGAGCCCCTTGTGCAGGGCTTTATCCGGGTGCCCTATAACGATGTCCAGGCCCTGCGCACGGTGGCCGAGAACAACACCAACGTGGTGGCCGTGCTGCTGGAGCCGGTCCAGGGGGAAGGCGGGGTGAGGATCCCGGCGGATGACTACCTGCCCCAGGTGCGCCGCCTGTGCGACGACATGGGCTGGCTGCTCATGCTCGACGAGGTGCAGACCGGCATGGGGCGCACCGGCCGCTGGTTCGGCTATCAGCACGGCGATGCCGTCCCCGATGTGATGACCCTGGCCAAGGCCCTGGGCAACGGCGTGCCCATCGGCGCCTGCCTGGCCCGCGGCGCGGCGGCGGAGACGTTCAAGCCGGGGCAGCATGCCTCGACCTTCGGCGGCAATCCGCTGGCCTGCAGCGCGGCCCTGAGCGTCCTCGACACCATCGAGGCGGACGGCCTGATCAGCCGTGCCGCGCAGACCGGGGCGTATCTGCTGGATGGCCTGCGCCGGGCGCTGGCGGACATGCCCCACGTCACGGCCCTACGCGGCAAGGGCATGATCCTGGGCATCGAATTGACCAGGCCCTGCGCCGAGCTGGTGGGCCGCGCCGTGCAGCGCGGGCTGCTCATCAATGTCACCGCCGAGCGGGTCATCCGGCTGCTGCCGCCGTTGATCCTGACCCGCGATGAGGCGGACCAGATCATCGAGACACTGACCGGGCTGGTGGGTGAATTCGGCGCGGCGGCGGCTTAAGCGCCGTGCCGCCCGACCCCGCCAGATAGAAAAATGACTCCCAGACACTTCCTCACATTGATGGACCTGTCGGCGGCGGAGCTGCGCAACCTGCTGCAGCGGGCCACCGCCCTTAAACAGGCCCATTACCAAGGCGTTATCCAGGAACCCTTGAAGAACAAGGTGCTGGGCATGATTTTCGAAAAGTCATCCACCCGCACCCGGGTCTCCTTCGAGGCGGCCATGACCCAGTTCGGCGGCGCGGCCATCTTCCTGTCGCCCCGCGACACCCAGCTCGGCCGCGGCGAGCCCGTGGAGGACACGGCACGGGTACTGTCGCGCATGGTGGATGCGGTGATGATCCGCACCTTCGAACAGGACACCGTGGAGCGCTTCGCCGCCGTTTCCCGGGTACCGGTGATCAACGCCCTGACCGATAAATTCCATCCCTGTCAGCTGCTGGCGGACCTGCAGACGTTCTTTGAATTGCGTGGGGATATCAAGGGTAAAACCGTGGCCTGGATCGGCGACGGAAACAACATGTGTCACTCATACATCAACGCGGCGCGGCTGTGCGAATTCAATCTGCGCATCGCCACCCCTCCCGGCTACGGTCCCGATAGCGAACTGGTGGATGGCGGCGGTAAGTTCGTCACCCTGGTGAAGGGGCCGCTTGACG
>CAYXAX010000166.1:0-5934 GCA_964463055.1 uncultured Gammaproteobacteria bacterium
GGTGGGAGAGCGAGGCCAGTTTTTCGATCGTTTGAGGGAAGAGCGAAGCGAAGGGTTGAGCCTTCGCTATTTGACGAAAAGGTTCGCAATAATGGACCGCTCTCCCATCGGCACAGTAGATCGGTCCCAAGCCCGACAGGCCCCCAGGGTTACATCTAAGCGCGGGGAATCGGTACACTACGCTGTCACCCTCGGCGCTCACCCACCGCCGTCAAGTACCACGCGCCTGGCGTCGGTTCAGTCATCTCAGGAGGCATCGATGAAGGTAAAGCAACTGCTCGAGCAATGGGAGAAAAACGCGCGCGTCACGCTGACCGCGCGCCAATACGCCATACACCTGCCGGTACCGGATGCGGCGCGCATCGCCGCCCTGGTGGAAATCTATCCGCGCATGAGCGAGCAGCAGATCATCACCGATCTCCTCTCGGCCGCCCTCGACGAAGTGGCCGCCACCCTGCCTTACATTCAAGGGGAACACGTCATCAGTGAAGATGACCAGGGAGACCCCATCTACGAAGACATAGGTCCTACGCCACGCTTCCATACCCTGACCCAGCATCACACGCGGCGGCTGGAACAAGAGACGAAACAAAAGTAGGCACCGGCGCAGTCCCCGGTTTTTTCTCACCTCCCTGCGCAGCGCGTACTTCATCCAGGCCTGCGCGTGCAGGCCGTCCCTTCATGCCTTCCACACCCTGCCCTGTGCCGTTCAGCAGGCATTCAGCTTCGCCGGCGTAGTCTGGTATCCAATGGCGGGATTTGCCGATCCGCCCGCCGTCACTGACCTGGAACTGAATGCACTACCGGAGGATGCCGCGATGAAAAGAAAGTTACTCGCCCTGACCGCGTTCGCGCCCATGGGGCTTGCGCTCTGCGCCACGGCACTGGCCGCCGATAACACGGCGGGCTTGGCGTTGGCGAAAAAGAGCGGCTGCCTGGCTTGTCACAGCGTCGACCACAAAATAGTTGGTCCGGCGTGGATGGACGTGTCCAAACACTACCAAGGCGTTGCGGGCGCACGCGATCAGCTGATCAAAAAGGTACATACCGGCGGCAAGGGAAATTGGACCGCGGTCACCGGTGGCGTGCCCATGCCGCCCTACTCACCGCGGGTGCCGGACAAGGACATTGAGGCCCTGGTGGACTTTGTTCTCTCCCTGGCGAAATAACGCCAAACCCGCGTTGACGGGGCGATGCCCCGTCAACGGCAGTCGGGTAAACCCATGGGCGGCCGTCAATAGACGCCCGTAATCGAGTCTCACATCAGCCGCCGATGCCGGGGGCACCATGGCGTTGTCGTGTTACAGGCAGGTACGCGACCGGGCGGCCTCCCTGGCAAAACGCATATTATCCCCGCCACGCCCGCTGGTAAAACTGGGCCTGGTGCTGGGCGGCTTGTGGGGCGGTTCCGTCGCCGACGCGGCGGCACACACTCACGGCGCCCACACGGCATACCCCCTCTCCCGCATGGACCAGCAGCAACCGCCGCCCTGCGGCTACACCCTGGAACAGGCAGTGGCCAAGGTGCGCAGCGAGGTCCCGGGGCGCATCCTCTCCGCCGAGACCGTGGTACGCGAGGCAAAGGTCATCTACCGCATCAAGGTCCTTACCCGCGACGGCCGCGTCATGCTGATCGAAATCGATGCCGCCACCGGCAAGCGCGCGGACTAAGGTCTATGCCTCGGATTGCACGGCCCCGTACAATAGGCGGCACGGGTATCGACGGCAGGCACACCATGCGCATCCTGATCATCGAAGATGAGGTCTCTCTGCTGCAGCAGATCGCAGCGGCTCTGCGTGACAAAGGCTATGCGGTGGACGTTGCCGGCGACGGTGAAGAGGGCCTGTTCATGGGCATGGAAGTCACCTTCGATCTGGCCGTCATTGATCTGGGTCTGCCCGGTATGTCCGGGATGGAGGTGATCAGGCAACTGCGTGAAGCGGGCAGGCGACTGCCGATACTGATCCTCACCGCCCGCGGCCGCTGGCAGGACAAGGTGGAAGGTCTCGCCTCGGGTGCCGACGATTACCTGGTCAAGCCGTTTCACATGGAGGAGCTCATCGCCCGGATCAACGCGCTGATACGCCGTTCCGCCGGCTGGGCACAGCCGCGTTTGAGTTGCGGGCCCATCGCCCTCGACACCACCACCCAGACGGTCACTGTCAACGCTACCCCGGTGGAGCTCACCGCCTATGAGTACAAAGTCCTCGAGTATCTGATGGTGCACGCCGGCGAAGTGGTGTCCAAGACCGATCTCACCGAGCATATTTACGACCAGAACTTCGACCGTGACAGCAACGTCATCGAGGTCTTCGTCGGACGGCTGCGGCGCAAGATCGATCCCCTGGATCAATTCGATCCCATCGAGACACTGCGCGGCCGCGGGTATCGCCTCAACGTCAGCCCGGGCTCAAGCTGATGTGGTCCCTCAACACACGCTTGTTGCTGTCCGGCGGCGTGGTCCTGGCCTGCTTTCTCGGCGCCACCGGCATCACCCTGGACAACGTGTTTCGCGACAGCGCAGAAGATGCGGTCATGCAGCGTCTCCAGGCCCACATCTATGCCCTGATCGCGGCGGCGGATATCACCGACAGCGGTCACATCATCATGCCGCGGACGCTGCCCGAAGGACGTTTCACCATTCCCGCTTCCGGCCTTTACGCCCAGATCGACAGTAATGTGGGCCTGGACAACTGGCGTTCACCCTCCATGGTCGACATGACGATCCCGTTTGCCACCGGATTGAAATCAGCGGCGCAGCGCTTCCAGCACCTGACCACCAGCACCGGCAGACCGGTATTCGCCGTCAGCTTCGGCATTACCTGGGACCAGAGCAACGACCCCGCCAAAGGCTATACCTTCAGCGTCGCCGAGTCCCTGGATGGCTTTAACGCCCAGGTCAGGGACTTCCGGCGCTATTTGTGGGGGTGGCTGGGTGCCGCGGCCCTGGTATTGCTGGCCGTGCAGAGCGCGATCCTGCGCTGGGGACTGGCACCGCTGCGTCGCGCGGCCCAGGACCTGGAGCGCATCGAAGCGGGACAGCGCCGCGAACTGGCAGGGCCTTACCCCAGGGAGCTGCGCGGCCTCACCGATAACCTTAACGCACTGCTGGTCAGCCAGCGGGAACACCTGGACCGCTATCGCCATACACTCGACGACCTGGCCCATAGTCTCAAAACGCCGTTGGCCGTGCTACGCGGGTCACTGGAGCAAAACCGCTCCCATGACGCCGCGAGCCAGACGATACAGCAGCAGGTGGAACGCATGTCGCAGATCGTTCACTACCAACTGCAGCGGGCGGCCACCTCCGGGCGCAGCGTATTGACCATGCCGGTGGACGTGGCAGGCACCGTGGACAAGGTCATCGCCTCGTTAAACAAGGTCTATGCCGACAGACATGTGGATGTGGCCCTTACGGTCAACGACCATCCTCAATTCAGAGGCGACGAAGGGGATCTCATGGAGGTGCTGGGCAATCTCATGGATAATGCCTACAAGTGGTGTCGACGGCGGGTGGGGGTCGATGTTCAAGGTCAGCGCGAGCCGGCGGGGGCCGGTTCGTGGATATTGATCCATGTGGATGATGACGGGCCGGGGATTCCGCCCGCCCTGTCCAAGACGATACTGCAGCGCGGTGTGCGCGGCGATGCCTCCACGGAAGGACAGGGCATCGGCCTGGCCCTGGTGCAGGACATCCTGCGCGTCTACCACGCCGATCTGCAAATCGCCGCCAGTCCCTGGGGCGGCGCACGGGTGACGGTGCGGTTTCCGGGGTGACGGGGCCGTACTACCAGCGGCTGCCCAGTGAAAGTGACAAATAGGGGTTCAAGTCTTCCGCCGGGGTGTGCAGATTGTCCACCTTAAGGGTCACATCCACGCTCCCGCCGCCAGTGTACATCACAGCATGAAAGGTGTTGAACATGAAATCGTATCTCACGCCCCGGGGATGGACGAAACCCGCTGGAGTATGGGCGTAGACCGATTCCAACATGGATTGTCCAGAGCCGATATGCCCGCTTCCGTGTATCGGTGCGCCCTTGGGTCCCAATATTACATCCTTGTGCCGCATGGGGGCCGGGCAGACATCGCAATGGATCTTGTCCGGCCCCGCCGCCAGCGCCTGGGATGACACGGCCACGATACCCTGATCGGGCACTTCAGCGGCCTGGACCGCGGTGGTCAAAATGACCCCTATACTCACCAGAACCGCCAATATAACAACGATGTCTGGTTTGTGATGCCTCATGTGGCGATCCTCTCATTATTGATAGACGGGTTGGTGCCCGCCTTTGGGTCGAAGTATGGTCCAAATCACACCCCGGGACTGTGACCCGGCCCTCAAATCCGTGTCTTTGAAGCGCGCCCGGAACCCCGCGGAAAGGCGCTCCATCGTGCTAAACAAGACCCCCGCCAAGCCGATAAGGTCATCTGTAAAGCACCCTGTCCCCGCGGCAACCACAATGATGACGGTCCTGGAGGTTAAGAATGAATCCACTTATGCAACTGCACTCCCTCGGGCAAAGCGTATGGCTCGACTACATCCAACGGGATCTACTGCGCTCGGGGGCGCTGGCCCGCATGATCCGGGATGACGGCGTCAGGGGCATCACATCCAATCCGACCATCTTCGAAAAGGCCATCAACGCCAGCACCGAATACGATGCAGCCGTCGTCAAGTTGATGGAAAAGAATGCCCGGGCATCCAGCCGCGATGTGTTCTATTCCCTGGCCATCGAAGACATTCAAGGGGCCGCGGACCTGTTGCGACCCGTTTATGAACAATCCAGCGGGCGCGACGGCATGGTCAGCCTGGAAGTATCACCGGACCTCGCCTATGACACCCAGGCCACCATCGCCGAGGCGCGGCGCCTCCATGAGCGCGTCAATCGCCCCAATCTGATGATCAAGGTCCCCGCCACTCGCGAGGGACTGCCGGCGGTGGAGGCGCTCATCGGTGACGGCATCAATGTGAACGTGACGCTGCTGTTTTCCGTGCAGCGTTACGAAGAGGTGGTCGACGCCTACATGAAGGGCCTGCTGGCGCGGGTGAGTCGCGGGCAGCCGGTACAGCAGGTCGCATCGGTGGCGAGCTTTTTCATCAGCCGCGTGGACAACACCGTCGACGGGCTCCTTGAGGAAAGGCTCGCGCAGGCCGACGGCGAGGAGCGGGAGCGGATTCGCGGCCTGCTGGGCATGACGGCCATCGCCAACGCCAAAATGGCCTACGAGGCGTATCAGAATCTTTTTACGTCACAGAGATTCAAACCCCTGATGGCCGCCGGGGCACAGACCCAGCGCCTGCTGTGGGCCAGCACCGGCACCAAAAACCCCGCTTACAGCGATGTCCTGTATGTGGACGACCTCATCGGCACCGACACGGTCAACACCATGCCGCCGGCGACACTGGAGGCTTTCAAGGACCACGGCACGGCGGCGGTCACCATCGAACAGGACGTGGAACAGGCGCGCCTCTCCCTGGCCATGCTGCGTGACAGAGGCATCGACCTTGACGCCATCACAGACCAGCTGGAGCGCGACGGCGTAAAGCTGTTCGCCGACTCGTTCTCGACACTGCTGGCATCCATCGAGAAAAAGACACGCGCTCTGGCGGGAACAGCAACGGCTTGAGTGGCAAGCGCGGCCGGAGACTTTCTGTGCGGCGGTGAAAGCTGCTAAATTCACCCCTCCAGCAAGAGAGGGTCGCAGCATGACGGACATGTGGCATGCCATCGGTGAACGCATCGCAGTTACCTTGGACAAACCATTTTTCATAGACGGCCGGCGCAGCGTCGGCGGCGGATGCATCAACAGCGCCTATGTCGTCGAAAGCGACGGCCGGCAATACTTTGTCAAACTCAACCAGGCAGCCATGGCGGCCATGTTCGAGGCCGAGGCCGAGGGCCTGCGGGAAATCGCCGCCGCCGGGTCCATCA
>CAYXAX010000167.1:0-5863 GCA_964463055.1 uncultured Gammaproteobacteria bacterium
ACATGTCGAACGCGCGCTTGTCATCTCCCTCCAGGATTTTTTTCACGTGCAGCGTGTCCAGGGTGCCGATGCCGGTATCGATCTTCTCGCGCCCGGCGACGGCGTAGCGGTAGTGGCTCATGTGCCGGCCGTTGGCCACGTACACGTCCATGTCGCCGCTGGTCGGCGGGTCGAAGGCGAAGGTGTAGCTGAAGCTGCTCAGGTCCCAGCTGTTGTCATGCAGCGGGACGGTGTCGCTGCCGTGGTCGTCCTTGAGCAGGGCCTGGTGCGCATCCCAATCGAACTGCCCGCCGTGCTTGAACTTGCCGTTGTCGGTCTCGGTGAACGATACGGGTTCGAGGCCGTTGGGTGTAATGCGCCCGTGGGCCTCGTGGCGGATGACCAGTTGATGAAAGAACGCCGCCAGCCCCACGGTCTTGGACTCGCTGACCAGGTGATAGCTGCGGTCGTCGTGCTCCATAACGTCGCGGGTCTCGCCCACCTTGATAAAACCGAAGTAGGTGTCGTAGTGAATCTCCACCCGGGCCGGCGGCGCGGCCTCAGCCGCGGTGCAGCACAGCAGCGCCGTCAAAAATGCGGTCAGGAAGCGAATCATGAAGTGAAGTGGGCCATCCCCGGCGCCGTCATAGTGGCCTCATAGTATAAAGCACACCCCCCGGCCGCGGAATGCCGCCGGGGGGTGTGCTCAACGGAAGGTGCACTTTATGACTTATGCGGCCTTTGCCCCGTGCTGTTTCATGCGTTCCTTGCGTTCCTGTCTTGCGACGTATGCATCCAGTACCGCGTCGGAAGGATAGATCATGGGTTCCTGCTCTACCTTCCACAGCTTGTGATGAGGCAGTTCCTGCGGGTCGTCATGGCACGCCTCGAGGCTGTGCTGGCTCTCGGATTCACAGTACCTGGGTGCATGGCCCAGCAGCGCCTTGAACTGGTAGGGCAGCGTGCCGCACTGGTTCCTGCCGGTGAGGCTGCAGCTCTTGATCCTGAACAGAGCGTACAGGGGTTCCCAACCGATCATGGCGGTGATCATGAAATACAGGCACACGCCCGTCACCAGCACCTGCGAGGCGGCCAACATCCACGGGTGCTGCAGCTGGGTGTAGAAGACGAAGTAGCTCAACGCGCCGCCGCCGATGAGGAAGCGCGTAACGCGGTCGATCAATCCCATATTCTCTATGGTCCGTACATTTTCCGACAATGTAATCATGTGAGTCATCTCCTTAACTGCAAGCCACCATACGTGTGGAGCTTTGACGCTATTGGAGCATGACCCGCAATGCCATACCGTGACTTAATCACACAATGGTCTGGGAGGCCAGGGCCTGCAGGCTATGGATGTCACCGATCTCGATCCAGCCGCGGTGTAGACGCACCCAGCCCTGGCGTTCAAATTCCTTGAGCAGGCGGCTCACCACTTCACGGGCCGTGCCCAACTCCTCGGCCAGGTCCATGTGTGTGACCCGCAGGTGCTTTTTGGTGCCGGCCTTGGCCACCAGGCAGTGGGCCAGGCGCCCGTCCATGTGGCCGAAGGCCACCTGCTCCACCAGGGTGATGAGATCGTTGATGCCCTTGTCCAGGGTGCCGAACACGAAGTCACGGAACTGCGGGGCATGGAACATCGCCTCGAGAAATTGGGTCTTGGGAATCAACGCGGCGCGCACCTGGGTCTCCGCCATCGCCTCGGCCGGATAAGAGGCGCCGCCCAACAGGCACGTGGTGGTCAGCTCACAGACCTGCCCGGCACTCAGGTGGTAGAGGGTGATGACCTGGCCGCTGGACGCCAGCTTTTGTACCCGCACCGAACCGTCCAGGATTACCAGATAGTTTTCGCATGCCTCCCGGTCGCGATACAGCGGCAGGCCTGCCTGCACCGTGATCAACCGCGCCGACTCGGCGACATGCAACCACGCCGGATCGGTGATTTTACGCAGTGCCGGCTGGGTACCCAGCCAGATCGGATCTTTTGATGCCATCCCATTCTCCTGCGGGTGGGATCGCCATGGTGGCGTATCTGATTAGACAAGTTTTCGCGCCGAACGGATGCGGGAATAACTTATCTCAACCGTCTCAATGCGTTGCGATTTCGCCGGGCGGCGGGTGCGACACTGCCAGTGGTGTCATCCAATGATCTGTGAGAACAACGCCGGCCGGAAAAACCTGTTCATCTCGAGATTGAAAAAAACCGGGAAAGGGACACAACAACGGGTAAGGGAATGAACGGCTGTATTTGATACTAGATCACACAGAGGATCGCGACAAGACGCCTGCCGCCGCTTGCCGGGTCAGTTAAGCGTGGCTTAATGAAGGATATTCACGGACTCAAGCGGGAGATGGCTCGGAGCTGGATTCCGTCTCCGACGCCGCGTGCTGTTGATACCACTTTTCGAACTGCGCCGCCGGCAGCGGCTTGCTGATGAAATAGCCCTGGGCGATGTCGCAGCCCTGGGCGGCCAGTTGGTCCCAGATGGCCTGGCTCTCTATGCCCTCCGCCACCACCTCCAGGTTGAGGTCGTGGGCCAGGGAGATGGTGGAACGGACGATGGCCGCGGAATCGGTATTGTCGAGCATATCGATGACGAAGGATTTATCGATTTTCACGCTGTTCACCGGCAGCCGCTTCAGGTAACCCAGGGATGAATAACCCGTGCCGAAGTCGTCGATGTACAGCGCCACACCCAGGTCCCTTAGACGTATCAGGTTCTGCAGCACGCCCTCCGGGTCTTCCATTACCGCGCTCTCGGTAATTTCGAGATCGAGCCAACCGGCGGCGCCCGACTGCTCCAGCAATTGCTCCACCTTTTCGGCGAGCTCCAGGTCGTGAAGGTTGCGCGCCGAGAGGTTCACGGCGATGGGCAGGTCCATGCCGGCGCTGCGCCACAGGGAAGACTGTCGCATGACGTCCGCCAGGACCCAGTCGGTAAGCGGCTTGATCAAGCCGGTGTGCTCCGCCAGCGGGATGAACTGGTCGGGCGGAATGATGCCGCGCTGTGGGTGCATCCAGCGAATCAAGGCCTCCACGCCGCATACCCGTCCGGTGGCCATCTCCAGCTTGGGCTGGTAATGCAGTACCAGGCCGTCTTCATCAATGGCACGACGCAGCTCACCGGCCAGGGCCAGTTGTTCCGGCCGATCATCGTCTTTGTCCTGGGCGTAAACCGCATAGTGTTTGCCCGATTTCTTGGCATGGTGTTTGGCCACGTCCGCGTGGCGGATAAGACGCATGGCGTCCTTGCCGTGCTGGGGGTAAAGCGAGATGCCTATCGTGGCACTCACGTGCAGGGGCAGGTTGTCCACCACAAACGGCGCATCCAGGGCATCGAGAATGCGCAGCGCGGTCTCGGCGGCATGGCACACGTCGCGCATCGGCAGCAGCGCGGCGAACTCGTCGCCGCGCATGCGCGTCACCATGTCCTCCTGGTTCACTACCGCTTCCAGGCGCGTGGCCACTTCCTTGAGCAGTATGTCGCCCTGCTGGAAACCCAGGGCATCGTTGATCTCGCGAAACCGGTCGATATCGATGAGAAACAGTGCCACGGATTGACTGCCGTCATCGGCCACGGTCAAGGTGCGCTTCATACGCTCCACCAGATGAACGTGGTTGGGAAGACCGGTGAGGTCATCGTAGTAGGCCATGCGCCGCAGGGCCTTGTGGGCCTGTTCGTGCTCGGCGCGGGTGCGGATGGTGGTGATGCCGAAGGCGAGGTCCTCTGCGGCCTCGGCCAGCAACTCCATTTCCTCCTCGTTGAAGGCGTCGGATTCTGTTGAATAGATGGCCAACGCACCGGGCTGGTCCTGGATGAACAGGGGGAAGGCACACACGGCGGCGTAGCCGCGCTTGCGCGCCTCCGCCCGCCACGGTGAGCAGGCGGGATCGTTGAGGATGTTCTGCGCAACATGGAACTTGCCCCCGCGTACGGCGTTACCCACCGGACCCCGGCCGAGTTCGGTGTCCGACCAGTTCATCGCCAGTGACTTCTCCAGTGCGTCGAGGCCGCCGTCAAAGCCGGCCTGGGCCACGGGCCTGATGCTCTTGCGGTCATCCTGCTGCGCATAACCGACCCAGGCACAACTGTATCCGCCGATCTCCACGATGTTGCGGCACATCTTTTCCAGCAGTGTCTGTTCATCCTCTGCACGGACAACGGTGCGGTTTCCCGCGCTCAGGGTCTTTCTGGCGCGATCCATGCGCTGCAGCGCCAGGGCCATGTGATCGAAGGTTTGCGCCAGGCGCCCGAGTTCGTCATTGCCTTGCGGCAGGCCGGTGCGGGCACCGAGGTCACCCTTGCCGAGGCGCTGAACGGCGGAGTCCAACGCCCGCACACGCCGCAGCACAAACACGTCTCCCCCCACCCAGGCGGCGACCAAGGCCATGGCCAGGACCACCAGCAGCATGTTTACATTGTGTTGGAAGCTCTCGCGCACCGTGGCGAACGCCAGCGCCGTCGGCATACCGACACTCACGTAGACATTGCCGGCCGGCTTTTCAAACAGGGGGGCGAAGGCATAGAGCCGATCGATACCGTCCATGCCTTTCAGTTGCGCCGTGCCGGCTTGCCTGTGTGAATAGATCATGCGCATGAACGACGAACTGCGTACCGACTTGCCTTGCCATCGTTGCGTCTCGGGATAGCGATACAAAATCGTGCCCTCGCTGTCCACCACGGTCAGGTTGGCACCCGCAGGCAGATCGATGGTCTCGATCAGTCGATTCAGCCAGGCAAGATCAAGGGCGGCATAGACCACATCGCGCGGCTTGTCTTGCCGGTCAAATACCGGGTAACCGAAGTTGATGGCGTTGATGCCGGTGATGCGGCCGGTCTGGTAATCGCCGACGCCAAAGCCCAGGGATTTCAAGGCACGGCGAAAGTAACTGCGGTCGGCGATGCTTACCGGATGCTTTAAGGGTAAGGCGCTGCACCACACGTTACCGTCCAGTGAGGCGACGCCAAGGTTGGTGTAAGAGGGATAGGTCTTTTGTATGTCGCCCAGGAAACGGCTGCACTCGGCGCTGTTGGCGTGGTTGATCTGGATCATCTGCGACAGGCTGATGAGCAACTGCTCGGCGGAGTCCATGAGCTCGGACTGGTCCTCGGCCACCAGCCGCACCAGGTTCATGGTGTCCCGCTCGGCGTCCGCGGCCGCCTGCTGGCGTTGCTTGATAGTGGTATACCAAATCATCCCGAAGGCCGGAATGACGGCCACCAATACCAGCAGCATTAGACGGGTACGCAGCCCGACCGAGGTCCGCCCCATGGGGAAAAATTCCTTATATTTCATTTTAAACGTGTAGACACGTATTAGTTATATCGACCGCCCCCCATGTCTGATAAGTATGTCCGGTCAATTAATTCATCCCCAATACCTTGTTTTCCCCATGGTTTTAGTTCACCCGGCGCCCTGGCAGTGGTTCATGGGGCCACATGACGCCCGGCCAGGTCACGGTGCCCCCCGCCGCGGCGGCAAGGCGTTGCCGTTGACGCCGCGGGGAGCGACGGCCCGGCGGCCCGGCGGACCCTCTCCTGCCCCTGTAGAGGCGCCCGCCCGCCGCATCCGGCTTTCGGTATGGAAATTGCTCCTTGTTGCTACACCTTGCGAGTTGGTCTATGGAGCGCATGATCGGAACACGAAAATCGACCCTGATCGGACTGGTGGGCTGCGTGGTGGTCCTCGCCGTCACGGCGCTGGCCTCCCGTCAGAACATTTTGGGCCTCATCAACCTGCCCGGCCTGGTCATGGTGCTGGGCGGCACACTGACGGCGACCCTGGTGAGCCGCCCGGTGAGCGACGTATTGCGTGTGGTGAAGTCGATGCGCACACTGCTTCATGACAACGAGGTCGACATCAACACCGAGATCACCCATTT
>CAYXAX010000168.1:0-5806 GCA_964463055.1 uncultured Gammaproteobacteria bacterium
GAGGTCTATACCAATGCCGCGGCGGACCTGCGCGAATTCCCCAAGGGCCTGCCGGTGTGGGAGGCCGCATGCCTGAACTGCCACGACCCGCACACCGTACAGGGCGCGCGGCGCATTCTGCGCGAGGGCACCGACGGGCCGGTGGGCATTACCGCCGAGGGGGCCAAGTATAAGGAGGGCGGCAAGTCGGCCATCGAAGAGGTGTGTTACGCGTGTCACTCCGCCGACGGCGGCGTGCTGCAGGGCCAGGGTACCTCTGGCTTCCAGGTGCCGGACATCAAGACGGACTTCACCACCATGGCGCGGCACATGCCCATCGCCAGCAGCGACCAGCCGGCACACAAGGAGATGCATGACATCGGCACCGGCGGGGTCTATCAGGGCGGCAAGGACTTCGTCGAGGCGCGCGAGAACATGGGCAAGGGCAACCTCACCAACCGCCACGCCGAGTGTACCGACTGCCACAACCCGCACCGCCTGATGAAGAACCGCCTGTTCAACGAGGACAACACCACCCCCGACAGCGCCGGCACCCATCCCCATACGCCGGAACAGATCCTGGCCGCGGGCGAGACCATGCACACCAATCTGGCCTCGGGTGTGCTGCGCGGCATCTGGGGCGTCGAGCCCAGCGGCTGGCCGTCCACCGAGTTCGGCAGCGAGCCGACGGTGTTTGATATGAAGCGGGGTGATCCGCCCACCGGCGGTTCCACCGATGTCAGCGCGCCCTATGTCACCCGCGAGTACCAGGTGTGCCTGAAGTGTCATTCCAATTACGCCTACAATCAGCCGCCGATGCTGGGTTCCTTTGGTGGGGGCACGCCGCCCGGTACCAATTCGCTGAATCAGTACACCAACCAGGCCATGGAGTACCAGTCCCCCGACGGTCATACCGGCGAAGGCACATCCACCACTCCCAGCGGCGCGTTCTCCGGGGTGGATGCTGGCGGTAATGTGGTGGACTACGCTACCGACAATCACCGTTCGTGGCACCCGGTGATGCGGCCCACCGGTCGTACGGCCATGCCCGGGGCCTCGCTTATCGGCACGCCTTCCAACGTGCGCAAGGCCGACTCCAACCTGTGGCTGCCGCCGTTCAACATGGCGGTGGGCCAGCAGACCATGTACTGCACCGACTGCCACGGCTCCACCACGCCGCTGGGCACGGCGGTACCCAACGGCGGCGAGAATGGTTTCCCGTGGGGCCCCCACGGTTCCAACGACAACTTCCTGCTCAAGGGTTCATGGAGTGACCAGAGCGGCGAGAACAGCCAGAACGCGCTGTGCTTCCGTTGCCATGATTATCAGAATTACGGTCGCGATGTGGGCACGCTGATCGGCTTCCCGGGCGGGACCCCGGCGCCCACCGGTTTGAAGATGAGCGGTTTCCACAAGCTCAACGGCTCGGCGGTGGGCTGTCTGCAGTTCCAGCTCACCAACCTGCACATCGCACACGCTTCGGGTACACCGCCCAACGGCGTCAACAACTTCCGCTGTACCTACTGCCATATCTCCATTCCCCACGGCTGGAAGAACAAGGTGTTCCTCAACAACCTCAACGACGTGGGTCTGGAGGCGCCGCTGCTGGCCGGCGAGACACCCAATCCCAAGAGCCGTCAGGTCAGGCTGAACACCCCGGCGCGCTACTATAACGGGCCGTATTACAACGGCGCGACCCTCAAGGTCAGGAGTTTCGCCCGCAGCGGCGAGTGGTTGCCTGCCAACTGCGGTTCCGCCGGCCCGCCGGGCAATGGCGTGTTCGGCGCCAACTGGATGAACAACAGTACCGAGTCCTGTGCCAATCTGCCATGAAACGACAGCTGTCAAAGCTGGGGTCGGTGCGCCTTGCCTTGATCGGCATGGTTCTGCTGGCCGGGGGCGCGGCCCTCAGTTACGGTAATCCCAAGAGCACCCCGATATGGGTGCTGGTGGTGCCCCTGGCGTTTCTCGCCCTCAACCTGCTGGCTGCCATCGCCACCAATCCGCGCATCAACCGCCGACCGGGCCTGTTGGTTTTCCACCTGGGGCTGCTGGGGGTTATCCTGCTGGTGGGTTTCGGGCGTCTGACCCACATGGACGCCCACCTGGAGATTGTCCAGGGCAGCGCCTTTGACCCGAACGCCATCCATGACGTAAAGAAGGGTCCCATGCACTACGGCGACCTGAAGGACGTGAAGTTCGTCCAGGGCAACTACACGGTGGATTACGCCGCCGGTATGGTGCGCGGCCTGACCCATGATCACGTGCTGGTGCCGGACGGCCACGGCGGCCTGGATGAGAAGGACATCGGTGACGACCGGCCGCTGACCATCAACGGCTACCGCTTCTACACCACCTTCAATAAAGGTTTTTCGCCCATCCTGACGTGGATGCCCGACAACGGCAAGCCCATCACCGGCACCGTCAACATGCCCGCGTATCCCCTGTTCAGCTTCAAACAGGAAAATACCTGGACACCGCCCAACGGCAAGCAGATCAAGTTCTGGCTGCGTCTCGAGACCGGACTGAATCCGAACAAGGCGTGGGTGCTGGACGGCAGAAACGCCACCGGTAAACTGGTGGTCAACACCGGCGGCAAGCGCGTGGAGCTCAACCCCGGCGAGCAGGTGCGCCTGGACGGTGGGGTGCTGCGCTATGAGGACCTGACTACCTGGATGGGGTTCAAGATCTTCTACGACCCCACCCTCAAGCCCCTGTTCATCACCGCGATCATCTCGGTGCTGGGCATGGGCGCGCACTTCAAGCAGAAGTTTGATGCAATGAGCAAACACATCAACGCCCCTGCCGGCGATACCAACGAGGTGGGCGGTTACGCCAAACTGCCTCCGGGGAGGGTGGTGTGAGCACATCGTATATCATCCTGCCGGAAGTGCCGTGGTTGTGGGCCGGACTGGGCGCCTACGCCGTCGCCACATACACCGCCATCCGCGGCGTGCGCATGACGGCCAGCGCCGCCGGGGCGGCGGTCAACCGCAACTACGAGCAGGTGGTGATGCTGATGCTGTTCTCCGGTGTGGCGCTGCTGGGCACTGCCCTGGGCGTGCGCTGGGAGCGGCTCGGCCATGGGCCGTTCGTCAATCTGTTCGAGCTGCTCATGAGCCAGCTGTTCAGTCTCGGGCTGGTGTATTCCATCGCCTACTGGCGTTTTCCGGTGATCCGCTCCAGCGCCGTGGTGGGGTTGTCGCTGATCTGGATTCTCGGCCTGTGGGTGCTGCTGCTGCGTCCGGCGGACAGCGTCCTGCCGCCCACCTATTACAACAAGTGGCTGTGGGTGCACGTAGGCGTGGGCAAGATATTCTTGTCCATGTGTCTCATCGGTACCGGCATGGCCGGGGTGATCCTGCTGCGCGGGCGGCCGCGCTTTGCTCACCTGTTCCGCCACATGCCCTCGGACGCGGTGCTCGACAACATCGCGTGGCGTTTCATGCTGCTGGCATTCGTGTTTCACAGCCTGATGCTCATCGCCGGGGCCGTATGGGCCCAGGATGCCTGGGGCCGTTACTGGGCATGGGATGCCCTCGAGACCTCATCGTTTTTGACGTGGCTGGCTCTGGGCATGTCCCTGCATGCACGCATGACCTATCGCATACCGATACGCGTCGGCGCTATCGCCATCGTGGTGGTGTTTGTGCTCGCCTTCATGACGTACTTCGGTGCGCCCTTCTACAGCCAGGCCGCCCATAAAGGTGTTGTATGAATCAGATAACAGCTGAGCTTGATACCCGACGGGGCGCAGTGACGCCGCTGATCTCCCTGACCGTATTGCTTATCATGGTGGGAATGATCGCGTTCACCATCGGCACGCTCAAGTACCAGCCGCTGCCCGGAACACCCGGCGCCGCCAAGGGCATGGAGACCGCCGAGGGTCCGGACATGGTCTTTGACGATGCCGAGAAACACGGCCGCCAGGCACGCATGAAGGAGATCAAGCTGCGCTTCACGGAGGCGGTGGCCATGCTCCACGCCAAAAAGTACGAATTCGCCCTGCCGCCTCTGCACCGCCTCATGGAACTCGATCCCAAGATGCCCGAGGCCTACGTCAACATGGGCTTCGCCCTCATCGGACTGAAGCGCTACAAGGCTGCGCAGACGTTTTTCGAGACCGCCATCGACCTGCGCCCCTATCAGGACAACGCCTACTGGGGGTTGGCGGTATCGCTGGAAAATCAGAACGACCTGGGCGGGGCGCTGGGTGCCATGCGCACCTATATTCACCTGGCAAAGCCCAATGACCCCTATGTGACCCGCGCCCGTTCGGCGTTATGGGAGTGGGAGTACCGCCTCAACCGCGGACCGTTGCCCAAGAACGAGGCCGACTGGCTGAAGCGCAAGGGCCAGCAGTGGGATGACCGCAATAGCCCCAAGCGTGATATGCCGGTCCAGGGTCCGCAAGCGATCCCCATCTCCGTCTCGCCCATAGATTAAGGCACGCTTAAGGGTTGAACAATTGGCCCTTGGGAGTGGCCGCAAAAGCGGTGTTCAAGTCCGTTTTTCGCGCCAAGGTCGGGGCGATAAAAAATTTAGTTGCAAGTTGCGGGTGAGGGGGTTTCAATAGTGAAAACGGTCACATGGGAACGACGGCCTTTTAATGAATTTCGCAGTTGAGGGGAGGCCGTACGGAGCCCGGCTTGATATAACAAGAGAACACAAGCCGGGCACTCCGTTTGGTGCTCCAGTGATCCGATGATCGGGCGCTGAACCGAGCGATTATTGGGGGTAGGATAAAAAAACGGGACCTGGGTCACCCCAGGTCCCGTTTTTGTTTGCCGGAAAGATATTACTCCCCGGAAGAACCTTCGTCTTGGCCGGCGGGCTCGGATGACGGGTCCTGCACGGGCGCGTCGGAGCTGGAACCGGAAGACGAGGAATCGCCTCCGGAGTCCATGCCGCCCATGTCCCCCATATCGCCGCCCGTATTGCCCGAGTCTCCGCCTTGATCGGTGGAGGCCGGGGCGCTCTGGTCGCTGCTGTCGGCGCCGGAGTCATCGGCCATCACGGGGTATGTCATCACGGCCAGGGTCGCTATGGCCAAGGTGGCAAGTAACTTCTTCATGTAACTCTCCTTTGTAGGGTTGGAAGTGAAAACTGTCGGGTTGATCGTATCGATGATCCGCGCCGCTGTACCCTTACGGGTTGGTCGCCGGTGCGGTGCCAGTCGTGTTGCCGCCGTTTGTTTCAGCCGGCGCCGGCTGAGCAGCAGGGGCCTCCGGCTCCCCGCCGGAAGAGCCCTCATTGGGATTGGCGGGTTCGGTTGACTCCGTGGCGGCGGGGGTCTCCGGCGCCACCATGTCGGTGCCGGCGGGTGTCATTGCCCCTTGCTCTTCTTTCGGCTTGCTATCGCAGGCCGCGATGAAGAGGGCCAGTAGGGCGGCACCCAGTAGCGAGTACCTCATGCGTGTGTTCCTTTTCATGTGGTTGAGTACTGTCTCATCCCCGGCGGCATCGCCCGGTATGTCGATGCGCCCACTGATCATCCACCCGGTGTGATCCCCGGTGGGTGGCATGAAGGGACTCTGACAACTTTGTCAGTGTGGGGGCATTACACCACAGGGTTGTAACGGGGTAATGTCAGAAACAGGGATTTTTGTAACATAGTGTGACAAGGATGCCCGGGCCTGGCGTTGTTTATATACTGTCACTATGCGTACGGCGGCGAACAGGATATAAAAGGCATCATGAATACCTCTCATGTACTCATCGTGGACGACGACGCCGAGATCCGCGACCTGCTGGGGGATTACCTGCGCAAGAACGGCTACCGCACCAGCGCCGTCGCCGACGGCAAGGCCATGTGGGCGGCCCTGGA
>CAYXAX010000169.1:0-5789 GCA_964463055.1 uncultured Gammaproteobacteria bacterium
CCGTTGGGGTCCAGCAGCGGGCGCCACTCCACGGCGCTCTGGCCGGTGCCCCCCACCTCACTGTGCCCGCCGATGACGTAGATGCCCTTGCGGTTCTTCTTGACCACGTGGATATAGCGCGGCATGGTCAGCTTGTTGTCCATCAGCGCCCACGGTCCCAGGTGACCGTCGGGCTGAATGCGGGCGCGTTCCACGGTGTCCTGCAGCACGCCGCTGAAGCCGCCGATGGCGTACAGGTCATTGCCCACCACCACCAGCTTGGCACAGCGTCGCGGGTACACCAGCTGGTTCGGCTCCTCCTCCCACGGCCCCAGGTCACCGCTGGGCAGTACCGCCGCCCGTTCCACGCTGCGCAGCAGGTGATGTCCCGACGGACCGTTGCCGCCGCCGACCACGTAGACGTAGCCATTACTGTAGGCCACGGCGAAAAAGCCGCGTTGTTCCTTCAGGGGTGAAGACAGCTGCCACGGCCCGGGGCGGCCGTCGGAGTCGATGCGGCTGTACTCGGCGCTGCGCATAAAGTCTGCGCCGTTGACGCCGCCGATGGCATAGATCACGCCGTTGACCTGGATCACCGCCGCCCCGGCGCGGGCCGTGGTCATGGCGGTCATGGGCTGCCAGCCCGCCACCCACTCGGTGGCGCGTGTACCGCAACCACTCAGCGCTGCGATCATCAACCCCGCCAGCAGGAATCTCAACATTCGGATTGCGTCCCTCGATGAAAGATAAAGCGTGTTAGTGTTGGCAACGGCGCCGACCGCGTGCTCCGGATCGACTGCCTAAGCGGCGATCGCCGGTTCGGTCTGCTCCAGCAGCGTCTCCAGTTCCGACATGCGCGTCACCGGCGGGGAACAGCTCAGGTCGCGGCAGACATAGGCTACCACGTCGCCGCGGGGTGCGCAGTGGAGCAGGTGACCCAACACATCGCGTGCCGTCGAGGGTATGGGGAACACCCAGCGGCGCGGGGCATAGCGGGCGTGACCGCGCGCCAGCCACGGCGCCATGGATGCCTCCGAACCGCGCAGTATGATCAACTCCGGCGGCGTAAGGACTTCGTCCAGGGCCAGGAGCAGGCTGTTATGGGCATAGGGGGCCTGGGTGATGGCGGACCATAATCCGGTGAGGGTACGCTCGGCCGCCGCAAGGTAACGGGGTTCGCCCAATAAGTGGCCCAGGCGAACCAGTACCTGGGCGGCCACGCCGTTGCCCGCGGGCAGCGCATCGTCGCCGGCGGGCTTGGGGCGTTGGATCAACACCTCGTGGTCATCGGCGGTAAAGTAAAACCCGCCGCCGTCGCTGTCTTCGAAGTGGCGCAGCATAGCCTCCGCCATGTCCACCGCGAAACGCAGATCGCCGTCTCGCCAGCGTGCCTGCAGCAGTTCCAGCACGGCGTCGATCATAAACGCATAGTCATCGAGATAAGCGCTATGCCGCGCCGTGCCATCCTTGTATGTGGCCAGCAAGCGCCCGTCGCGCCACAGCGTGGTTTGAACAAACGTCATGGCGCGCTGCGCGGATTCGATATATTCGCCGCAATCCAGGCACCGGCCGGCCATGGCCATGCCCTTGATCATCAGCCCGTTCCAGGCCGTCAGAATCTTTTCGTCGCGGGCGGGGCGCACGCGAGACGCGCGGGCCTCTAACAATTTGGCCCGCGCGCCGTTAAGCAGCGCCGTGATGCGCTGTGCCGGCAGGCCCATCTCCTCGGCCACCTGATCCAAGGTCTTGCCCACACGCAGGTGCCACTGGCCCTCGAAGTTTGGCCCTGCGTCCAGCCCGTAGCGCTTGGCAACGGCCTGGTACTCCTGCGCGCTCAGCAGTGCCGCCGCCTCGTCGCGGCTCCATACGTAATACCTGCCTTCGTGCCCCTCGGAGTCCGCATCGAGGGTGGAATAGTATCCGCCATGGGGTGACTGCATCTCGTCCATGACCCAGCGCGCCGTCTCGCGAATCACTTGCCCATACCCTGCGCGCCCGGTCACCCGGTAGGCCTCGGTGTAATTGACCAGCAGCTGGCCATTGTCGTAGAGCATCTTCTCGAAGTGGGGAATGGTCCAGCTGGGGTCCACCGAGTAGCGGCAGAAACCGCCGCCCAGATGGTCATAGATGCCGCCGTCGGCCATATGATCAAGGGTGGCGGTCACCATTTCCAGCGCTGCGCTGTCCGCCGCCCCGCCGAGCGCGGTGGCGGCCCAGTGCCGCAGCAAAAAGGCCAGATGGGGCGGGTGCGGAAATTTCGGGGCATCACCGAAACCGCCGTGGCGCTTATCGAATGCCTGGCCGAGCTGATTACGGGACAGGTCCAGGGGTTCGCCCGACAAGGTGACAGCGTCCCCGGCGGGTTCAGGGTTCAGCCGCGCCAGCGCCTCGGTCATGAGCCGATTCTGCTTATCGATCTCATCGCGGTTGTCATGATAAAACGCGGCGACACGGCGCAGGATCTCCTTGAAGTCCGGCAGACCGTAACGGCTGACATTGGGAAAATAGGTGCCGCCGAAAAACGGTACCTGGCTGCGCGGGTTGAGAAACATTGTCAACGGCCAGCCGCCGCCGCGCTGCGCCAGCAGTTGATGGGCCAGTTGATAAATCTTATCCAGGTCCGGGCGCTCCTCCCGGTCCACCTTGATATTCACGAAGGACTCGTTCATCAACCGCGCCGTGTCCGTGTCCTCGAAGGACTCGTGGGCCATCACATGGCACCAGTGACACGCGGAATAGCCGATGGACAGCAGGATCGGTTTGTCTTCGCGGCGCGCCTTGTCCAGGGCCTCATCACCCCACGGATACCAGTCCACGGGATTATGCGCATGCTGCTGCAGGTAGGGGCTGGTCTCCTTGCTGAGACGGTTTGCGTGAGCCATGGGAAGTGTCGCGTTCCGGGTTTCGTGTTGGGCGTTTAATGGCGGGACCAGCTCACGTTAAGCGCAACACTGTCTTTGAGGACTTCCATGGTAAGGGAGAATCCGGGGGGAATCAAACCGCGCCGGAATGTATCAACGCCCCGCTGCGACACGGCGCATAATTTCTGTCCTGCGGCAACGGTTCAACCCACCGGGAGGACATTCATGAGGTGGCATTTCATGCCATACTGATCAGCGTTTGTGGGGACCCATCCCGCGTCACAGGAACAAAAAGCAGTGAGGAACTCGCAACGCGAATGATTCAACCCTCGGCAGGCACGATCGGGCACTGGCAGTACTGGGGCGTACCCGCCGCGTCGCTGCTCATGTTGGCGGCGGTATATCTGAGCGGCGCCAACCAGGACCTGTTCCTGGCCATCAATCACCTCAGTGCATACACAGGGGATGGTCTGTGGGCAAACCTGACCATTCTCGGCAATGGCACGGTGGCACTGGCACTGGCACTGCCCCTGGTAGGCCGGCGGCCGGCGGCGGTGCTGCCGGTGATACTCGCGGCCCTCATTACCGCTTTGGCGGTGAACGGCCTCAAGGATCTGTTCCATACGGCAAGGCCGCCGGCGGTCCTGGCCGCCCATGCGTTTCACGTCATCGGGCCGGCCTACGGGTCGCGTTCGTTTCCCTCCGGCCATACCGCCACGGCGTTCGCCTTCGCCGGCGTGGTTAGCCTGATCTTGGCCCGGGCGTGGGTGACTGCGCTGCTTATCATCGCGGCCGCGGCAGTGGGTCTGTCACGGGTGGTGGTGGGAGTGCACTGGCCGGTGGATGTCCTGGGCGGCGCGGCGGTGGGCTGGCTGTGCGCGGCGGCCGGGATGACACTCGCCGGCCAATGGCATAGCGCGCAGCGGCCTGCGGTACGTCGCCCCCTGGTGATTCCCCTCTATGTCGCCGCCCTGCTGCTGCTGTGGCCCGACCTCACCGTGTACCGGTCGGCTCTGATTCTGCAGTACATCATCGCCGCAGTGACACTGACCGCCGGTGCCGTGTCACTGCGGCGCCTGACAGGGCGCCGCGCGGTGGGCGATCGCGGCTCACACCAGTGAGCGGCGCTTTTCCATCATGTCGTGAACGATGGGGTTGAGGATGATCTCCATGGCCAGACCCATCTTTCCACCCGGCACAACGATGGTGTTGGGACGGGACATCCACGAACCCTGCAGCATCTGCAGGTAGTACGGGAAATCGATGCCCTTGGGTGTGCGAAAGCGGATCACCACGAAGCTTTCGTCCGGGGTGGGGATATCGCGGGCGATGAACGGATTGGAAGTGTCCACCACCGGCACGCGCTGGAAGTTGATGTCGGTGCGCGAGAACTGCGGGGTGATGTACTGCACGTAATCCGGCATGCGGCGCAGGATGGTGTCGGTCACCGCCTCGGCTGAGTAGCCGCGCTCGGCGGTGTCGCGGTGGATCTTCTGAATCCACTCCAGATTGACGATGGGCACCACCCCCACCAGCAGGTCCACCCACTTGGCCACGTCAACGCCCTCGGTGACCACGCCGCCGTGCAGACCTTCATAAAACAACAGTTCCGCGTTTTCTTCAACGGGTTCCCACGGCGTAAAGGTACCCGGCTGCTGCTTATACGGCGCCGCTTCCTCTTCGTTGTGCAGATACTTGCGCACCATGCCGGTACCGGTCTCACTGTAGGTCTTGAACAATTCTTCGATCTTATCGAAAACGTTCCCCTCGGGCCCGAAGTGGCTCACGGTCATGCCCTGACGGCGCGCCTCCTCCACCGCCTTTTTCATCTCCTGGCGGTCATAGCGGTGAAAGCTGTCACCTTCTACAAAGACAGATTTAATACCCTCGCGGCGGAAGATATGGACAAAGGCATTCTTGACCGTGGTGGTCCCGGCGCCGGAGGAACCCGTTACAGCGACAACGGGATGCTTAAGGGACATACGCTTCTCCTTCAGGATGCTCGAAATCTATGGATAGACAGGGAGTTACCGCGTTATTATTATCGATCCATGGCGTCACGGGCGGGAACGGACCGCGACCCTGGCATAATGCTGTGAGCATTATAAATGACCCGCCAGTGGAGGCAACCACCCGGGGTAGGCAAGGGCCGCAAATCCTCCATAACGGCGCCCGCCGGGGAAAATTCCACCGGCATTGGACTGACGCGGGAGAAATACGGCAAACTAGCGGGGTCGTCAGGCACGCAACGCGTCCGGTAAGGCGAGGCCTTAACGGGGGTCGTGGGACCCTGCGGGGGCGCAAAACGATAAAAATGAGGGGGTTCAGCATGGGGATTGCGGCACGAAAAGGCGCTGTCATGGGCCTGGTCATGGCCATATTGGCCGGGCTCAACGGCTGCAGCCTGTTGCCCGCCACCCGAGTGGACGCCACCAATCCCGCCGTGGTGGAAGACACGGATCAGCCCCACGCCAGGGTCTATTTCATCCGCCCCCGCACCGAACGGAACATGGGCGAGGCCGACAACGCCCTGAAAATCGACCTCGGCAACCGCCACCTGCTGACCCTGGTCAAAGGGGAATACACCCTGGTCAACCTTATGCCGGGCAAGGTCTCCATCACCGTCAACTCACTCACCGCCATGTACCTCAAGGCCACCGTGCTGCGCAAGATGCACCGCACCGAGGACTTCACCTTCGAGGCCGGCAAGACCTACTACATCGTCATGCAGATGGTCAACGGCGAATTCCGCGGCATCTACGACCTGCCCATGGAGGTCAAGGCCATGAAGGCGCGCAGCATCATCAAATACCTGCGCCCCGTGGGGCGCGCCAAAGACGACCCCATCAATCCCGCCTAGGCGCCTGTCGGACTTAGGCGATCGTAGCGAGTACGGTGGGAGAGCGAGGCCAGTTTTTCGATCGTTTGAGGGAAGAGCGAAGCGAAGGG
>CAYXAX010000170.1:0-5686 GCA_964463055.1 uncultured Gammaproteobacteria bacterium
ATGTTCGAGGCCGAGGCCGAGGGCCTGCGGGAAATCGCCGCCGCCGGGTCCATCAAGGTCCCGCAGCCGCTGTGCTGGGGCACCGTGGAGGACACCGCCTACCTGGTCATGGAATACCTGGCCCTGGGCGGCGACAGCATCGCGGCGGCCGCTGCACTTGGCCGTGACCTGGCCGCCATACACCGTGTCACCGCCGCGGACTATGGTTGGCGTATCGACAACACCATCGGCGCCACGCCCCAGGTGAATACGCCGGGCCGGGACTGGCCCGCCTTCTGGAAGACACACCGGCTCGGTTACCAGTTGCAGCTGGCGGAAAATAACGGCTACGGCGGACGACTGCAGAACAGCGGCAACCAACTGCTGCAATCCGTCCCGGCGTTTTTCAGCGACTACACGCCGGCAGCGTCACTGCTACACGGCGATCTTTGGTCGGGTAACTGGGCCGCCGCTGAAGACGGTGCACCGGTGGTATTCGACCCGGCGGTGTATTACGGCGACCGGGAAGCGGACCTGGCCATGACGGAGTTGTTCGGCGGATTCCCGCCGGTCTTTTACCACAGCTATCAGGCGGACTATCCCCTGGACACCGGCTACAAGGTAAGAAAGACACTCTACAACCTGTACCATATCCTCAATCACCTCAACCTGTTCGGCCCGGGTTATCAGTCCCAGGCCCAGCACATGATCGATACACTGCTCGCCGAACTGCGCTGACACGGCGATTCCAGGTCGTTACTTGAATTCCGTCACCAACATCAAACCGCCGGTCTGGCGGGCCGTGCGCGCGTAGTCCTCCAGGGTTGCCGGGTCCGATGCACCCAGCGCCAGGGTGAACACCGGGCTGGGGATGTCGCTGTACTCGATGGTGTCGTTGGAAGGTTCGTCGCCGATAAGTATATAGGCCGCCGGCGGTGGGGCGTTCTGCTCGGCGACACGGAACGCCTTGCCGATGGTCTCTAGGCTGCCGCTGAACGGCGCCCCCTTCATGAGCTGATCGAACATCTCCCCCATGGAGCCCACGTAGGTCTCGGCATTGTAGTCGCTGAACCAGGTGATGGCGTCCAGGTGCTTGCCGGAGCGGGCGAAGATGAGCCGCAGTATGGGTATCAGAAAACCGGACACGCTGTGCATGGAGCCGGTGGCGTCAACGATGAGGTGAATGTCTTTGCCGGGGATGCGGTCCAGGCCCTTGATGAACAAATCGAAGTCTTTGCGCCCCACGGAAGCCGACTTGAGGAGCTTGTTCATCTGCGCATCCGGGGTATCCTCAACGATGTCTTGCAGGTCCTTGGCAAGTCGCTGCCTGTCACCCTGGGCGGAATTGAGCTGCTCCTGCAACGTGCGCACCTGTTCCTTGAGCTTCGGCAGCTCGCGCTGCTCAGAGACCCGCGCGGTGATGAGAAGCATGACCAGCAGAAATACGAACACCCCCAACATCATCAGCGCGACATCGGCAAAACTCTCGTGGACATTGGTTTCCGAGCGTCTCTTGGCCATGATCTGCTTATCTCAAGCGCAACTGCGATGCAGCGGTACGATACCGTCGGCTAGCGTGTGGAGCGAAGACCGCGGCGCAGGCGCATCCACCACGAGCTGTTGACCTTGTTCATCATCTTGACCTCTTCTTTGAGCAGGTTGGCGTAGTACTGCTGCAGCACCACGGCATCCCTGAGGCTAAGCTTCTCGCCATCTTCCTCCTGGCCCAGTTCCTTGAGGCGCACCGCCTCCATACGAAAATTAGACATGGCGGCGAGGGAATCGTTGAGTGCCGCCTGCAGCATTCTGGCGCGATCCCCCAGGTGTTCCAGCTCGATGTTGAGAGTGCGCACCTCCCGTTCCACGGTGGGCCGGGTGTCCGCGGAACAGTACACCAGGCAGATCTTTTTCAGGGCATCGGACAGCCCCTCCACGCCGTTGTCGGTGATCAGTGCGAATACCCGCAGCAGCACCCCGCCCAGCACCGAACCCAGCAAGGTGGTATAGAACGCGGTGCCCATGCCCCCCATGGCCCGTCGCAGACCCGCCAGCAAGCGGTCCTGGTCATTGCCCAGGGCGTCCAGGGAACTGGTCAACCCCGCCAGGGTCAGGGTCAGGCCCATCACCGTGCCGATCAATCCCAGAGTGATCAGCAGATTGCCGATTAACTCCACGGCCCGGCTGGTGCGCTCGTAGGGCGCCAGCTCCACGTTCAGCAGGGTCTCCACGTCCAGGGCACCGTTGGCCTTGATCACTTCCTTGATGGACTGGAAAAAGCGTTCCACCGCGCGACGGGTGGACTTCAACTCCACGGCGTAGAGCCCCTTCTGCCTGACGATGTTGCCGAGATAGACCGACTGAACCGCCTCCTGGGTCAGTGTCATGGTCAGACCGAAGCTGATCGCCACCCCCAGCGCGAACAGGCCCATGATCAACCAGGTGATCTTGCTGGGATCATGCCGCATGAATTCCCACAGGTTGGTGTCGATGTACAAGGCCATGTAGACCCCGAGGGCCATGGAGGCCCAAACCAACCACAGTAACAGTGTTCTATAGGCCTTTTCTTGCATCTGGACCACCTTCGTCAATAAAACATGCCGCCGCCAGCCTCCGGCGCAGCCGGCCATCCCGTCTGTGTGCTGAAACGGAGCATGAAAGACGGCCGAATTTGTTATTGTTGTAACCGCCGGGCAGGTCGACACAGCCCAACGGCGGATCGCCCGTGCCGGTGATCAACAACTCAATCGCCAGCGGTGATTATAAACCGCCGCCGCACCGGGCATGTCGAAACCCTATCCCTCCACCATGGCCTGGGCCCACGCCAGTATCTCCGCCAGATGCGGCTTCAGCAGCGCCAACGCCTGCCGGTACGTCAACCAGCGGTACTCATCGTGCTCCGGATGACCCAGTTCCTCGCTCACCGGCAGCGCCACCTCCGTTGCCCCCGTGCGGGCCAGGTAATAGCGGGCCACCTTGCCGCCCTTGCCGGGCCCGGTTTCACGATACCCATGACCCCAATCAAAGTGCAAGTCGGTGAGAGTGGTCTCCTCTTCGGTCTCGCGCACCGCGGCCTGCAGCGGCAGCTCCCCCGGCTCCACGATGCCTTTGGGAAAATCCCAGTGATTATACGCACGAAGCAGTAAATACAGCCATTCATCGCCTTCCTGATGCACAACGATGACACCGGCGGATAATATTTTTGCATGCATATATTAGCGTTTCACAGTTGTCACTGATCCGGCAGGGCACTGCCGTCGGCGGGATCAAAAAAAATCACCCGCGCCGTGTCTATTACCAGCGGCACGCGCGAACCCGCTGCCACCGCATCATGGGGCCGACAGCGCGCCGCCCACGCGGCACCATCGTCGGCGCCTTCCAGTGGCGGCCGGAAGAAAATCAGCTTCTCATGACCCAGATTTTCCACACTGCGCACCATCACCTCAATGGCTGGCCCGCTGAAATCACCCCCGGCACAGCGCAGCGCTTCGGGGCGCAGACCCGCGATCACCGCCACCGTGTCCCGCTGCGCCGGCCACCGCCGGCGCAGCGCCGTCTCCGTCAGCGGCAGCCGGTGGCGCCCCAGCGCCATGGACACCCTGCCGCGGCCGTCCCCGCGCAGCACGGTATGGAACAGGTTCATTGGCGGACTGCCGATAAATCCCGCCACAAAGGTATTCACCGGCCCCTCATACAGCGCCTGCGCCGTTCCCACCTGCTGCAGCACACCGGCGTTTAATACCGCCACCCGGTCGCCCAGGGTCATGGCCTCCACTTGGTCATGGGTGACATAGGCCATGGTGGTGCCGGTGCGGCGCTGCAGGGACTGAATCTCCGTGCGGATCTCGGCGCGCAGTTTGGCGTCCAGATTGGACAGGGGCTCATCAAGCAGAAACACCGCCGGGTCGCGCACCAGGGCCCGCGCCATGGCCACGCGCTGGCGCTGGCCGCCGGACAGTTGCCGGGGACGGGCGTCCAGCAGCGGCTCCAGCCCCAACAGCGCCGCCGTGTGCTGAAGGCGCCGCCGCGCCTCCACCTCGGGCAGCTTCATCATGCGCAGGGGAAATTCAATATTCCCGCGCACCGTCATGTGCGGGTACAGGGCGTAGTTCTGAAATACCATGGCGATGTTGCGCTGCTGGGGCGGCAGGTCGTTCACCACCCGGCCGCCCACCGCGATCTCTCCGCCGCTCACCGCCTCCAGGCCCGCCATCAGCCGCAGCAGCGTGGACTTGCCGCAGCCCGACGGCCCCACGAACACCATCAGCTCACCGTCATCGATGGTCAGTGACAGATCGTGGATCGCCCGGATGCCGCCGGCGTAGCACTTTTCCACATGGCGCAGTTCCACCGCGGCCATGGTCAGCCCTTGATGCCGCTGGAGACCACGCCGCGTACGAACCAGCGCTGGAAAAACACGAAGATCAACAACGCCGGCGCCACCATCATCACCCCGAAGGCCAGGATATCCCCCCACTTCAGGGGCGGCAACGTCTTGAACTCGGCCACGGCCAGCGGCAGCGGGCGCACCGCCGGGCCGCTGGTCACCAGCAGCGGCCATAGATACGCCCCCCAGAACATGAGAAAGCTGAGAATGGTCACCGTCGCGAATACCGGCCGCGCGTTGGGCACGATGATCCTGAAAAAGGTATGGAAAAATCCCGCCCCGTCCATGCGCGCGGCCTCCTCCAGCTCCCGCGGCATGCCGAGAAAAAAGGTGTGGAACAGATAAATGGAAAAGGCGTTGGCCACGAACGGGGCGATCTGCGCCACGTAGGTATTGCGCCAGCCGAACAGGCTCACCTCGTAGAACAGCGGTACCGCGATGGCCTCGAAGGGAATGATCAACAGCGCCAGTACCGCGGCGAACAGGATGTCGCGCCCGCGCCAGCGCATGCGCGCGAAGGCGTAACCGGCCAGGGAATTCACCACCACACCGGCAACCACGATGGCGGCGACGATGACCACCGAATTGAAAAAGAACAGCCCGAAATCCACGCGGGCAAAAACGTCGCGATAATTCTCCAGCGAGGCATGGTCCGGGACCAGCGCCCGCCACCCGCCGGCCTCGGCCAGTACCCGGTCATTGGGTTTGAGACTCCCCGCCACCATGAACAGCACCGGTGCGGCGAACAGCGCGGCGAACGACGCAGTGAACAGGTACCAGGCGGCGTTCCTGGCGCCTCGCCAAAGACCGCCGCCACCGGCCGGCATGTCAGTCAATCTCCCGTTCCTGGCGCACCAGCCGCCGCTGCAGCCAGGTGATCGCCAGGACGATGACGAAAAACACCACCGTCATGGCGCTGGCCCGCGCCACCTGCTGGCGCTCGAACACCGCGCGCACCGCCTCCACCATCACCGTGGTGGTGGCGTTGTTGGGGCCGCCCTGGGTCATGATCTGCACCTGATCGAACAGGCGAAAGGCGAGGATCACCGTCACCAGGGTGACGAAGATCAGGGGATTGCGCAGCTGCGGCAGGGTGATGTGGCGCAAGCGATGCCAGCGCCCGGCCCCGTCCATGGCCGCCGCCTGATACAGCTCCGCGGGGATCTCCTGCAGCCCGGCCAACAGGATCACCATCTGAAAACCCACCCCCTGCCACACCGACAGCAGAATCACGGCCGGCAGCGCCCACGCCGGGTCATGGAGAAAGTCCCGCGGCTGCCAGGCACCGAGAGAAATAAAGTGCAGCAGCCCGTTCATCATGCC
>CAYXAX010000171.1:0-5656 GCA_964463055.1 uncultured Gammaproteobacteria bacterium
CCACATGAGCGATATCCTCGAGGGGCGCAGTTCCCTGGCGGACTTCCAGGGGCTGGCCGCCGCCGGTGGGTTTTCCTATGGCGATGTATTGGGCGCCGGCCGCGGCTGGGCGCATTCGATCCTGTTCAATCCCCGCGCCTATGACGAGTTCGCCGCGTTCTTCCGGCGCGGCGATACCTTCAGCCTGGGGGTGTGTAACGGCTGCCAGATGATGTCCTATCTGAACGAAATCATCCCTGGTGCCGGGCAGTGGCCGCGCTTCACTCGCAATGAGTCGGAGCAGTTCGAAGCGCGCCTGTCCCTGGTAAAAGTGGCGGACTCGCCGTCGATATTTCTGGACGGTATGGCGGGTTCGCTTCTGCCCATCGCCGTGGCTCATGGTGAAGGGCGGGTTACTCTGGGGAGTGAGGATCAGGCTAAGTTGGCCGATGCCGGTCTTATCGCACTGCGCTATGTGGACAACCGCGGCGCGGCGACGGAGCGCTATCCCGCCAATCCCAACGGATCCAATGCCGGCATCACCGGACTCACTACCCCCGACGGGCGGTTTACCGTGATGATGCCCCACCCGGAACGGGTATTCCGCGCCATACAGCACAGTTGGCACCCGCAGCGCTGGGCCGCGTCGGACGGCGTGGGTGACGGGTTCCCCGTAATTGAAGACGGGCCGTGGCTGCGCATGTTCCGCAACGCCAGGAAATGGCTGGCATAATCAGTATACGTCCGTGATAAATATGTGACATTTCCGGCGCAGACTAGGACCATGTCAGAGTGTCATGATCGAACTACAAACGGGTGACCTGCCATGTTGATCAAGCATCATGATTCCAGTCTCATCAAAGAATCCCAAGTCACCGACCCGGCCCTGTATCTGGAACGGCGCCGGTTTCTGCGCGTCTCGGCGGGGCTGATCACCGCCGCCGCCGTGGCGGATCTGCTCAACCCCGTGGAGGCATACGCCGCAGCGGCGACCTTGACCTACAGGCCTGCCAAACCGCTGGATCCGCCGGATGAACTGACGCCCTATAAGGACGTCACCACTTACAACAACTACTATGAATTCGGTACCGACAAGGAAGACCCGGCCGAATATGCCAGGGACTTCAAGACTGCGCCGTGGAGCATCGAGGTGGGGGGGGAGTGCGGCAAGCCCGGGACGTATCATCTCGAGGACTTCATCAAGCCTTACGCCCTGGAAGAACGCATCTACCGCCTGCGCTGCGTGGAGGCGTGGTCCATGGTGATTCCGTGGGTGGGCATCCCCCTGCACAGGATCATCAAACACTTCGAACCCGGCTCACGCGCCAAATATGTAGAATTCACCACCCTGTATGATCCCCGTCAGATGCCCGGACAGCGGCGCGCGGTGCTGGACTGGCCGTATGTGGAGGGACTGCGCATGGATGAGGCGATGCACCCTCTGACCCTGTTCGCGGTGGGTCTCTACGGGAAGACGCTGCCCAACCAGGACGGGGCGCCGATCCGGCTGGTGGTGCCGTGGAAGTACGGATTCAAGAGTATAAAGGCCATCGTCAAGGTGCGCTTCGTGGAGAATCAGCCCCTCAATACGTGGCAAAAGGCGGCCCCCGATGAGTATGGATTCTATGCCAACGTCAACCCCCATGTGGATCACCCGCGTTGGAGCCAGGCCAAGGAGCGCCGTATCGGCGATTTCTTCAAGCGCCCCACGCAGATGTTCAACGGTTACGCTGATCAGGTGGCAAGCCTGTATACCGGTATGGATCTGCACAAGTATTTTTGACGCGATTTGTTATGTGTTGCCGGGAGTTGTATTGAAGTAATGCTGTCAGGTCGGGCCATGAATCAACATCAAATAGTCAGAATCATTGTCAAACCGGGGCTTTTCGTCCTGTGCCTGATCCCCCTGTTGCTGCTGGTATGGGATGGGCTGCATCACGATCTCGGTGCCAATCCCGTGGAAAAGATGACACATGTCACCGGCGACTGGACGCTGCGCCTGCTGTTGATCACCCTGACGGTGACACCCCTGCGCAAGCTGACCGGCTGGCACGCCATCATCCGCGTGCGGCGCATGTTGGGGCTGTATGCCTTTTTCTATGCGTGTCTGCACTTTTCCGTCTACCTGGTGTTCGACCACTTTTTTGACATGGGGGAAATCGCCAGGGATGTCATCAAGCATCCTTATGTGACGGTGGGGTTTGCCAGTTACCTACTGTTGTTCCCCTTGGCCGTCACGTCGACCAACAAGATGGTCAGGCGTCTCGGCGGCGCCCGGTGGCAGAAGCTGCACAAGCTTGTCTATGTCATTGCCACGGGGGGCGTGCTTCACTATCTGTGGCTGGTGAAGGCCGATACCCGCGATCCTATCATTTACGGGATTTTGCTTGCGCTGCTGCTGATTTACCGCGTGCTGGATCAGAGAAGAAATGCGCCGGCCACCGGCTCATCCAATAGCGGGGTACTGGCCAAGGCGCGTAATACCGCATGAAGGCTTAACCCGTTTATCACATCCGGGTGCTTGCGAAGGGCCGCTATAGTTGAGCGCCGGGGTCCATAAACTCCAAGCCGATTCCATCACCTTCGTGGCGCACCACGCGCATGCGCAGTACCGGCGCCTTCAGGGGGGAGTCCAATATCTGCGCATCCACGATACTGCCGATAGGGAGTTTGCGACGGCCATCCAGGACGACGAACGCTCCGCCGTTGGAGATATCACGGGTCGTGGCCGTAATGGTGCCGAACGACGGGTGAGTGATGCTCAACTTCAAGTTGACCTCAGTGCGGATGTTTTGCCGTTTATCACTCATGTCGTGATTGTAGTGCTATCTAAAAAGTCGTGATCGGGCTAGCGGATCTGCTGCAGTCGGGAGGGGATGTTTTCATGTCCAGTCATATCGCTCACCGTTGCCAGCGCCACCCCCGTGTTGTCAGACAGTAACCCAAGCAGACAATTCAGTCTGGAACCTTTGTCACAATTAATCAATTAAAATAAACCACCGCTGTCTGTCAAGTCCTTGTATTGAAGCCGGCATGTGGCCTGCTGGGGCCGAGTCGCCGTGACAGCCGGTCGTGTTGCCTCGATTTCCGGATAATATACTTATGCAAATTATTTAACAGCGATGGTGACAACCCTGTCGGCGATCAGTGCTCGGGGCGGCCATCACCGCCGAGCCTGGCCGTGTATTGTGCCGGTGGGACCGTAACTGTGACATTCGAGTATATTCTTGCGTGTGGTTATTCGTGACGTGTTCCTCAAGGACAGCGGTATCGGCTGGCATGGCCTAAATTGCAATGCTGCCGGGGACGGCGGTCATGGAGCTGAGTATCCGGTGGCTGCATTGATTCAATGCCTTGATCAGGGAGGCTTCGATGATCAGTCCTGGCCGGATCCCGCCTGATTCCTATCAAGCCGCGCGTTGAAGCGGGCCAGTGCACCGCCGGAATCGATGGCCTCCTTTGCCGCTGTAGCGGCGTCGGCGAGGGCGGTGTAACGGTTGACGTGTCGCAGGCAAGCGGCAGCGGCATAGATCAGGCTGTCGCGTGTGGGGCCGTGTCGCCCTTCAAGACTTTGAATGCCCGCTGTCGCGGCGGCTTGCGCCAGGGCGGTATTGGTGTTGATGGTGTTTTCCGATTGCCTGTTCTTTGCGCTAGATTTGGCGGCGTCATTGGGCAGGGGGACGGCTCGCGGGAGGTCGCCAAGCGCCAGCTCGCGGGGATCAAGGGAATATTCGAACCCGTTTCCGCCGATGTCATACCCGCAGCATATCACCGTCTTGTTCAGGAGGGGCATGATGCCGCCTTCCATGCCGCGAACGATCAGAGCACTGGCATAACCGGCGCGATGCGCCAGCGTCATGTAGATGGCCCTGTAGCCTTCATGGACATAACCGCGTATGAGGTGGGTGCGCCCGCCGGCGCGTACCGGCCCCGCCAGACCTTCCACTGTGGTGATGCAAGGCCGCTTGACGATCAAATCCCGCAGCGGGACCAGACGGTGCAAGGCGGGGCAGGCCTGGCGCTGATCCACATAGGCCCAGCCGATGTCGGGATGGGCGATTCGCGCCGCGGCTTCGGCGGGGGTGAGGGCAACGTCGGCGCCGGCCGCATGGAGAATCTCATGGTGGGTCACGCCGAACTTTGGGCCGACCTGTTGCAGACCGTGGGACAGTGCCGGGACACCGCAGGCAGCCAACACCGCGGGCAGAAACGGCGATGCGGGCAGGTGGCGCAGGCATCCGTCATAGGGCTCAGAGAGGTCGACCATATCGTCCACCGGGGCGACTGCGGCATGGGTTGCATCGCGGATGGCCGTGAGGACGCCATTGTTTTCCGCATCGGTTTCGCGCTTCATGCGCAGGGCGATGAGGAACACGCCGGTCTGGACCGGGTGCACCTTGTCCTCGAGAATCAGCGTCATGGCGGTGCGGGCCTCGTCCTCGCTGAGGTCCTGGCTCATTTCCGGCCCGGTGGCGATCTTTTGCAGATAGCCCCGCATCAGGGCAGCCGCGTCGGGTGAGGTTTTGTTGGCGGATTGGGTCATGTAAATAACAGGTTGTAAGTCACATGTGACAAATATCGGGTAGACGCCTGTTGCCATCGGGTTTGAAGTGGTATTTTACCTTTTATCCCTTCATACATTTAATCTTTAACGCTGAATTTATGCTTCTGGAACACTGGCACGAGCGATGGCGGCGTAACGAGATCGGGTTTCATCAGGACACCGTCAATCCTTATCTGGTGCGGTACTGGCCGCGATTACGCCTGGATCCGGCCGCCCCGGTGTTTGTGCCGCTGTGCGGCAAGAGCCGGGATATGCGCTGGCTTCGTGACCAAGGGCACCCGGTATTGGGGGTGGAGGTCAGTCCCATCGCCGTTAAGGATTTTTTTGCGGAGCAGGGGATGCAACCCATGCTGTTTCAGGCCGCGCCGCTCAAGGGTTGGCGCGGGGACGGTATCAGCATATTATGCGGTGACTTTTTTGCCCTGACACCCGGGCATGTGGCGGGGGTCCGCGGCGTGTATGACCGCGCCTCGTTGATCGCGCTGCCCGTGGAGGACCGTCGCCGCTATGCCGACCACTTGATTACGCTGGTTTGCCCCCATGCACAAGTGCTGCTGGTAACCCTCGATTACCCCACCGGGGAGATGACCGGACCGCCGTTTGCAGTGAGTGAACAAGAGCTGCGCGGGTTGTACGAACAACATTTCGATATCCGGTTGCTGGAGTCCATGCAAGTACTGGACGAGAATCCCCGTTTCAGGGACAAGGGCCTGACCCGGCTGGAGGAATCGGTATATTTGATGACGCCCCGTAGGTGAGATCTGTCACGGGAGGGTCAGGCCTGGATAAATAGCGCAAAGACGGCGCACATGCCGTCTCCATGTGGGGGCGGTGATTCAAGACAAACCGGGCGGCCGACTGTTCTCCGTCAGGCGGTCACATCCAACATGGTCCCCAGTATTTCATCGGAGGTCTTGACCACCTTCGCCGATGCAGCCACTTGGCTCTCATCCATGGCCATCACGACCAGGGACTTTGCCAGATCCGTAGGACTGCTGCTTTGCGCCTGGCTGGCGCTGGCGATGGTCGCGGCATTGGTATTGAAGTCTTCCAGACCCCGCTCAATGCCGACCAGTCCAGTCTGTGCGGGTGCGTTTACGTTCATGTCTTGTC
>CAYXAX010000172.1:0-5601 GCA_964463055.1 uncultured Gammaproteobacteria bacterium
TCACCGGGCGCTTCATGCAGTGGCTCCTGAGACGGGTGATGTGTGACGTGGATGACGACGCGCGATCGGACTGATCCCGACAAGCGTGTCCGGACGGGTCAGGCTGATACTACGGGGTCTGTTGTATCTATAATTTTGCACGCATGGGCACCGCTGTTGTGTAGCCCCATGTAACGAGCGGTGAACTTTCCCTTTAACGGGGCAAAGATATTCACCGCTCCCCCACTTCCGAGACGGATACGCAGTGCGGAGTCACCACAACCTCGAGCACTGCCCGCCCGATATCACAGCCCTGTGTGTTTTATTCGATGCCCCGGGGTGTAGTCTTCCCAGGGATCCGTCCCGGTGTGTTGACCTGAAGTCCCTGACTTGCTTTAAAGATCAGGCCTGTTTGGTTTCATTCCCGACATTCCAGTGGAACGGTCGTTGCGGAGTGTGGAGGCAGCGCTGTAGTGATACAACCTAATTCGCAGCGGAGCTGTCCATGGCTACGGTTTATAAATCAACTCAGTGTGTTTGGTGGAAAACGGTTGCACAGCTTTTAGGTAAGCCAACCCGAACCTTGTTGATGACACCACTAAAGGAGTTAGCGGCAGTCCGCAGAAAAAATTTCACCTCAGCGAAGTATCGTGAGACTAACTCTAGAAATTGACTGCTTTCCTTAACCAACAAGATATAGGAGTTACCTTAAATCAACATTAAGCTAGCGATGTCGAGGTTAAGCTAGCAATGTGGAGGCAATATGGAGGATGTTAAAAATGCGCTTGCAAAGTGCAAAATCCTCATATTTTATCCGTCTTCTTCGAGGGCCTTACGCAACGGCTCAAGCTGCTGTTCATACCGCTTCCAGCGTGCCACGGAGCTGCGGTACATGGGGCGTCGCACCTGGTCGTAGCTTGCGGTTGCGGTTGGGCGGTCGCTCTTATGGAAATCCAGGCAGGCGTCTTCCCAGGGCAGGCCGCAAAAGGCCAGTAGCTCCCGTGTCCAATGGGCCTGGTCATCGATCAGGCTCTCGTAGTTGATCTCCATGATGGGGATGTCCAGGACGGCCTTCCAGTGGGCCATGAGCCGGCGGTATTCCCGGTAGTAGATGCCGAGGTGCGAGAGGTCATAGGCCTGGCTCATATTTTCAGAGCGGAAGTGCAGGAAATAACACGATAAACATGTGTCCAGTGGATCGCGCGTACAGTGGATGATGCGCGCCTGGGGAAACAGTAGGGCGATCAGGCCCAGGTGCTCGAAATTCTGCAGCATCTTGTCGGTCACGCAGCGCTCATCCCCGGCCAGGGCATTGACCTCCCGGTGATAGCGCTCGGCCAATACCTCCACGCTCGCCTGGGTCAATTCCGTCATGCACTGGGGATAGCGGAGGCTGCTGCCCATGATCTCGGGCGCGGACAGGACTAAAGCAGGCAACGCTATGATTTCTCCCAGCCCCTTGACTCGGCTGTGGCTCGACAGGATCTGCTCCACGAGGGTGGAGCCGGAGCGTGGCACGCCCACGATGAAGGTCAGGCGGGAAGAGGGCGTCGAGGCCCGCGGGGCGCCGGCCATGAACTCCCTGGTATACACGGTGCGGTAAGCCTTAAAACGATCGATGAGCAGCTGGGAATTAAAAGGCGCCTGTTTCATGCGGTTCGCGGTATGCATATGCTTGAAGGCCTCCTCGTATTCGCCGGTGGCGTCGAGGAGCCGGCCGAGGCTGAAATGCAGGTGCATGCGCTCGGTCTCCGTTACCGGCGTTGTTCCATCCAGGAGCCTGCGGTGCATGGCAATCGCCTGGGAACAGGCGTCCACGTATTTACAGAATCTGGCCAGTGTCAGAGTTGCCTCGACGGTTGGCAGGGCCGCCCCGTTGTCCAGTAGGGGTTTTAAGATGTCATAGGCCTGCTGGAAGTCGCCCATGCGCTCATAAATCTCGGCATGGGCCGAGATCAGCTTTGTATTCTCCGGCTGCAGGACCTGTCCCCGGGTCACCACCGCCAATGCCTCATCAAACCGGGTCTCAGCACCCAAGGCCACTGCCAGGTTGTGTATGGCCTCGATGAAGTCCGGTTTGAGCCGTATGGCCGTTTGATAGCACTCAATGGATTCCGCGGTTTTGTCCTGGAGGTTCAGCGCCAGGGCCAGATTGAAGTGGCCGCGGAAGTCATCCGGCCGTAGCCGTATAATCTGGCGAAAACAGGTCTCGGCCTGCGGTCCCATGCGGTTTTCGCCATACAGCGCGCCCAGCCGGAACCACGTCTCGGGATCGTTGGGGGCTGTTTTAATGATATCTTCTAATAAATCGGCGGCCTCTTTGTATCGCCCCTGCTGCTGCAGGGTCAGGGCTCGCTTCATTTTCGACCGCGTACGTATATCCGACATTCGACCACCGGAACATGCTGATCACCATGGATTATACAGCATGAGTATATCTGCATGTACGCCACACGCTGGCTGAAACGCCGGAAATGGGCGTTTTGGCTTAAGCGGGACTTAAACTATTAGCGGCAGAAATGGAATAAACTTGCCGTTCACATATCCTTTCAGCATGATACCTCAGATAATACACCCGAGCCGGAGATTCGGACTGAAATTTCATATATAATTGAAGCATATAAAGCCGAAGCGAGGTTGCGGTGTGAGCGCAAGGCTGACATCAATAATAACAGCACTGGTCATTGGCGTGGCATTGTCCCCGATGTGGATACCGACCGGGTTTGCAGCCCCCGTCGACCTCAACATGCACATGGCCCTCCCCAACAGCCCGACCGCCATTGAGCACATCGAGGTCAAGAGCCTCATGGACTTGCGCGGCGAGCACGTTGTAATACAACACCGCGATTTCAGTTGCGGCGCATCCTCCCTGGCGACCATCCTGAGGTACTATCTTGGTGAGGAGGTCCATGAACTGGACGTGATCAATGGGCTGCTGGAGGTTGCCAAGGAACACGGCACGCTGGCTAAGATCATCGAGCGCAGGGGATTTTCCCTGCTGGATCTGAAGACTTACGCCGAGGCCCTTGGATATAAGTCGGCGGGCTATCGCCTTGATTATTCGGATCTGGTGGAACTGGGCATACCGGCGATTGTACCCATCATCCCCAATGGATATAAGCATTTCGTGGTGTTTCGCGGCGCCGACAAGCACTTCGTTTATCTGGCGGATCCCTCGTTCGGTAACCTTGCGGAGTCCGTGGCCCAATTCAAACATGAGTGGTATGGTTACACCAATGTGGCACTGGTAGTCTTTCGACCTGAAAGCGACAAGAATGATAAGGAACCACCGCCTCTGTCCTTGAGCGAACTCGACAAAATCAACGTGATATCAGATGGATTTGACAGCTTTCTGCAATATCAGATCCCTGCGCCCCTGCGGTATAGTCCCTTTTTCTAGTGAGCTGTTGAGAGTAGACCCTCTTTTATGTCCCCACAGCGGTTGTCGGCACATCATTGCTACTTCGTCTCGACTCTAAAGCCTGTTCGGCGACTCATCGTCACCACTGCCATGTGTCTGTCCGTGGTAGTGGGGGGGATGACCGCGGCGGTGGCCCAGGAGGCGTCCGCCCCTCCTGCGGGTGATACGCCGCCGCCGTCCGGTGAAGTAACGCAGGCGACGCAAACCTCAACCGGCGCTACCACGGACACTGCGGGAGAGCAGACGGCCACGCCGACACAGGCGCCGCCCCCCCAGGAAGCGCCCGCGGCCGCCAGCCAGCCGGCTTCGGAGACAACGTCTGCACCCGCCGCCGCCACCAGTACCGCCCCAACGGCGGATCAAACCGGCCCCGCTACCCAAGAGACCCCGCAGCCATCGGCACCCGCCAGTGGCGATGCTGCATCCGCGCCGGCGTCCGGTCAGCCCGCGGCGTCGGCCGAGGGCAGTGCCGGCAATGCGACGCAGACAGCCACGCCGGCACAGGCACCATCTCCCCAGGAAGCCCCCGCGGCCGCCAGCCAACCGACTTCTGCGACACCGGCTGCTGCTGCGACCGGCACCGCCGCGGGCGCCACCGCGCCTGCCGCAGGTGCAACCCCAACGGCCGCGCCGGCCACTGGCACCGGTCAGGCCGGGGAGCAAAAGGCCTCAGCCGAGAGCAGCAAGGACGGTGCGGCGGCGTCGGGCAAGGCGGATCAGGCCGCCAATAAGGGCGGGACTGAAAGTGAGAAGGTCTTAAAGAATCAGGAAAAGCCACCGGAGCAGGACACCGGGCTTCAGTCCTTGGGCATCAACCTGATCTCCAACAAGATACAGTTGGACATCACGGAATCCTATGTCCACACCACCAACAATCAAATATTTATTGAAGGTTTCGGCGTCATACCCATTCTCGTAGTGGGCAATGTCACCGTCCAGCAGGTACGCAAGGATTTGTTTACCACCACTGCGGCACTGCGCTACAGAGTGACTGATAAACTTCAGGCGGAACTGCGCGTACCGTGGCAATACACCATTGTGCGCCAGTCGGTGCCCACGGGTTTGTCGTCCAACGCGGTGCTCAGCCCCAACAAGGATACCCTAGGTTATTCAAATGGTTTCGGTGATATAAGCATCGGCGTCAACTATTCGATTAAAGACGAGGGGCTGAGCACTCCCTCTCTCCTCGGGGGCTTGACCTTCAAGGGCAGAAACGGGCGGGATATCTTCGACTCCCCGGACGCCAGCCTGCACCCGCCCACCGGCTCCGGGTTTTTCAGTCTTGGCGGTTCGTTGAGCGCCAGCAAGACCAGCGCCCCCGCCATTGTGTACGGATCCGTCGGCTATAACTACGCCTTTGCGCGCAAAAACGTGGTCTTTACGCCGTCCAACCAGCCGCCCGTGCTGGTGAACTTCACGCCCGGCAACAATTTCAACATAAGTATGGGCGTGGCCATCTCGCTCAACTATAACTTCACGCTCAACATGAGCTACGCCCAGTCGGTGAATCTCACCTCTGAGATCAACGGGCGCAAGCTGGCCAACAGCGCCACGGATGCCATAACGCTACGCATAGGCGGCACGTGGCGCTTCAGTCCGAAGCGTTCTGCGGACGTGGGGGTCAGTTTCGGGGTGACGCCGGATGCCCCTGATTTTCGTCTGGACATTCGTCTGCCGTGGAAATTCGGCAACGCTTAGCGGTGATTTATCGATGCAAATTTTCGTGTACAACCTTAAAACATCCTTAAGCATTTTTGCCATACGCAAAGTAGCGCATGCCTGTCTGGAAGCGGGTTTGGGGCGTGTTGACACCCCCTATACCCTATGCTATACGTGACCAAGCGTGGCATAGATGTATGTTGGTGTGGCACGCGTTACCGCCCGGCCTCGAGAGGGAGAGACCAACGACAAGGGAGCGTGGGGGCAACACCGGAAGGAGGTTGCCTTGGGTGGGGTCGAGCGAGGGGTATCAACAATAAACGTAACTCCAATTAGGAGAGAGCGATATGAAAAATACGAGCGTAACACTTGGGGTGGCCGCTGCAGCTTGTCTGCTGGCGACACCGGCCTTCGCGGCCAAGACCTCCCTGGGAGACGGCGATCTGAACAAGGTGACCGGTAAAGACAACACCTACACCTTCGGTTCCACCGCCACCTCCACAGTCAGCAACAGCTCAGATACGAGCGCCAACATTGCGTTT
>CAYXAX010000173.1:0-5544 GCA_964463055.1 uncultured Gammaproteobacteria bacterium
GCACCAACACCTCCAATCCGTCGGTGATGCTCGCCGCCGGCCTGCTGGCGAAAAACGCCGTCCAGCGCGGACTGCAGGTCAAGCCATGGGTCAAGACCAGCCTCGCGCCGGGCTCTAAGGTGGTCACTGAATATCTTAAGGACGCCGGCGTCATGGCCTATCTGGAGGCACTGCGCTTTCACCTGGTGGGCTATGGCTGCACCACCTGCATCGGCAACAGCGGTCCCCTGCCGGACCACATTACACACGCGGTCCGTGACGGGGACCTGGCCGTGGCGTCGGTGCTGTCCGGCAACCGCAACTTCGAGGGCCGCGTCAATCCGCTGGTCTACGCCAACTATCTGGCCTCGCCACCCCTGGTGGTGGCCTATGCCCTGGCGGGCAACCTCAATATCGACCTGACCCGCGACCCCCTGGGCCTAGACCCCAACGGCAATTACGTCTATCTCAAGGACATCATGCCCACCCGGGATGAGGTGGCGGCACTGGTCAAGGACAGCATCACCGCAGCGTCCTTCACACGTAGTTATGAGCAGATTTTCAGCGGCGACAGCCACTGGAGCGCCCTGAAGGTCCCCGAAGGCAAGATCTACGACTGGAACCCGTCTTCCACCTACATAAAAGAGCCGCCCTTCTTTGACGGCATCGGCCCCGAGCCGGAGCCGATCACCGACATCAGCGGCGCCCGTGTGCTGGCTCTGCTGGGGGACTCCATCACCACCGATCACATCTCACCCGCGGGGGCCATTGCCGAGAGCGGCCCCGCCGGTCGTTACCTGATCGAGCAAGGCGTGGCGCCTGAGGACTTCAATTCCTACGGGGCGCGGCGCGGTAATCATGAAGTGATGATCCGCGGCACCTTTGCCAATATTCGCTTGAAAAACCGCCTGGCGCCGGACACCCAGGGCGGCGTCACCCGCCACCTCCCCGACGGCGGGCAAATGAGCATCTACGACGCTGCAATGAAATACCGGGCCGAGGGTGTGCCGCTGATCGTCATCGCCGGCAAGGAATACGGCACCGGCTCATCCCGGGACTGGGCGGCCAAGGGTCCAAAGCTGCTTGGTGTGCGGGCGGTGATCGCCGAGAGTTTCGAGCGCATTCACCGGTCCAATCTCATCGGCATGGGTATCCTGCCGCTGCAGTTCGCACCGGATGAAACGTTCGCCGCGCTGGGCCTGACGGGAACGGAGCGCTTTGACATCGGCGGCCTGGCCGAACTGCAGCCGGGCCAGGCTATTGAGGTCAGCGCCGTCAGCGACGATGGCGCCAGTAAGCGTTTCACGGTCACGGCGCGGCTGGATTCGCCCAATGAGGTGGATTATTTCCATCACGGGGGCATTCTACCGTTTGTATTACGCAACGTATTACACTAAAATTTTCAATCACATAAGCGCGTAATCCGGAACCGGCCCCGCGCCCGCGCGGCGGGGGTTGAAAGTACCATGGTTCCAGACTACTTTAAGCGGTGGCGGGGGGCTGCCACCGGCGACCAGCGCACAACAACAACAAACCCAGGCCGTTCATACCGGGGATGATGCGTTTTACCCAATTTCGAATTTTGGACACGGCGTGCGACATGCGACCCGCGGCACGGCGTGCGGTATCAGGTTTCATTAAGAAACTCAGCATTGCCCTGGTGTACCTGACAACCTGGTGTGTATCGACAAACGCCTTCGCGCTTTCGTCGCCCATCACGGCGTCATCCCTGCCTGCCATCACGATCACCGCCGTGACCCCCCAGGTCGGCGAGAACATCAAGGACATCGGCTCCTTCAAGGTGGAACGGTCACAGACCCAGACCCTGAAGCTTCCCGCCACCATATCCGGTGGCATTCTCTCCGGACCGCTTGCCTCTCTCAATACCAGCCTGTCCCCAGGGGATACCATCGCCTACATTGTCTATGCGGCCGGCGATGTGAAAAGCGCGAATGCCGATCCCAGCACGCTGCCGCCTAATGCAACGCCGATAACCATTTCCAACAACGGTTCGCTGCTCAGCTGGCAAAAAAACATCGGCAACGTCGTCCTCGCCAGCCAGACATTGGCGACATTCAGCAATCTCGACTATACCGACACCACCTTGACCGTCTCGTACACCAATTCCGGAAGCTACGACTTGCAGGTACCGTTCTTTGGAGGCGGATCGAGCGGTTACCTGTCCGGGCCCTTCGTGGCAACGAACACGAAATTGAACAGCGGGGACGTCATTGGCTATATCGTGACCACCACCGGCGAGATACTCGGTGGAAACGACACCCTTCCCGCCTGCTACGATAAAACCACCAATACAAGCACCCCTCCATGCACATTCAACCCCGCGGCGCAAATCACCATGCCTCAGGCCGGCACGGTGCTGTACATCAAAAAAAGCCCCGGTGCCATATTGAATGCCGGCGATACCATAGGCTCTTACAGTATTGCCGGCAAGGCGGCGCCCGGCGTTGATTTCGTGCCAGTGTCGGGCCTGGCGACCATCCTCGCCGGCCAGAGCAGCGCCACTTTCGAATTGATCCCGCAGGAAGACAATGACCCCACCGACGGCAACGAGGACGTGACGCTGACCATCAGCGCCAACAGTGCTTATACGGTGGGCACGCCGGGCAGTGCCGCCATCACCCTGGTCGACGGCCCGTTCATGTCGGTAACGGCAACCGATCCCATCGCGGGGATCATCAGCGGGCAGAGCCCTGACCCAGGCACTTTCACGTTTTCTCGCACCGGCGATACCACCAGCGCCTTGACAGTGGATTTCACCTTGAGTGGCTCCGCGATCAACGGTACCGACTATGCCACGCTGCCGACACAGATCACCATCCCGGCAGGCCAGTTATCCACCACGCTGACGGTCACGCCCTCGGCGGGCAGCGGGAATCAGGCTGTGAAGACCGTCACCGTGGACAGCATGACACTTCCGCTTGCGGCCCCCAGCAACACCCCCAGCACAGCGTACCTGTCCGGCCCCATGCTGAAGCCGTCATCCATAGGCAAACCGATCGCCTACCTGGTCACCTCGGCCACGGATGTAGTCGCCGCCAACGGGTGCCTGTGCGATCTGCCGGCGGACGCGGTCCCCGTCCCGTTACCGCAATTCGGCAGCGGTTCCACCGGCCAGGTGACCGACATCAGCTTCACCAAGAACGTGGGCGACGCCGTCGCCAGCAGCGACACCATCGCCAATCTCACCGTCTCCACATGGGCCACGGTGGCCATCGCGGAAGGTTTCATATCGCCCTCGGTGGACGTGGTGCCCAATCAAGGCGGCTCCAATCAACGCTATATCACCGTGGGCGGCGGCAATGTGACCGTGACGGCGGCGGTCACCGACTTGAATCCGGGCGAGACCCATACTTATGACTGGAGCGCCACGGACAATACCCTGACACCGCTGTCCGGCACCACCAACAGTACATTTGTCTTCGACCCCAGCAGCCTCACACCGGGCTTTTATACACTGCGTGTCACAGTGACTGATTCCAGCCTCAAGAGCACCGCCGGAAAAGTGCTGATCAATGTGGTGGCTACGCTACCCGATCTGGACAAGGACACTGCCCTGGACAATGCCAGCAGCCATGCGGAAGATGCCGTGGACGATGTGGAGGACAGCGACGGTGACGGCATCCCGGACGCCACCGAGGGCTATACCGACACCAACAACAACGGCATACCCGATTACCTGTACTCCAGCAAACTGAGCAACAATGAAATTCCGGAGGTGCCGCTGACCTCGGATCAATTCCTCATCGTCACGGAACCCGACTACGAGGTGCGCCTGGGCGATGTGGCCTTTGCCTCCGGCAATGCCGGCACCGAGGTGAGCCTGAGCGACATCGCCCAGTACGGCGGGCCAGGGGCCACGGCTGGCGTCAATACCACGGACACGCTTACCGCGCTGGCGCCGTATGAGGACTTCACCATTACCGGCCTGTTCCAGGAGGGTGATACCGCCAAGGTGGTGGTGCCCCAGCAGGATGCCGTGCCGGCCGGCGCCCGCTACCGCGTCTATCACCCGTCGACAGGCTGGCAGGACTTTGTTGTCGATGCCAACAATGCCGTCGCCTCGTGCTGTACGCAGGCGTCGCTTGCACAGAACAACTCCAGTCAGAACGGCGACGGCGGCAATCACGGCAACTACCCCGGTTCCAACGGCAACTGCCCCGCGCCGGGCAGCAGCGACTATCAGCCGGGCCTTGCGCAGGGCTCAACGTGCGTGGAGCTGACTATTCAGGACGGCGGCCCCAATGATATCGACGGCGTGGCCGATCACGTCATCACCGACCCCAGCGTGGTGGCCTACGACGCGAGCGCGGCCGCCGCCGGGGCATCATCCTCATCTTCGTCGGGTGGCGGAGTGATTACACTGCCGAGCCTGCTTGCCTTACTGGGATTCTATATCACCACCGCGGTGCGGCGGCGCCCGCTGGAAAAGGCCAGTCGCGGGTAGAAAGAAATACCTCTTTTAATCCCCCTCACCCCAGCCCTCTCCCTGGGAGGGAGAGGGTGGCAAGAACGACACTTGGCACGTGATCAGTTCCTTCTCCCTCCCAAGGAGAAGGTTAGGATGAGGGGGAGTAATAGAAACTGCTACCAATCTTTTGATCGCCCTCACCCTATTCCTCTCCGGTGGGGAGACGGAAGGTGACGTGTTTCTTTCTCCCTCTCCCTACCAGGGGGAGGGAAAAAAGAGAATAGAACGCTTACCAGACTTGTGACCTGCGACCTGAAACTATTTATTTACGCCGCCGCAGTCGCAGCGTTTCCGTCCTTTTTGAACACCAGTTCCCCGTCCCTGATATCCACCCCGATACGGTCACCGGGGAGGAAGCGGCCCTCGAGGATGGCCTGGGCCAAGGGGTTTTCCAGGCGTTGCTGAACGGCGCGCTTAAGCGGCCGCGCCCCGTACACCGGATCGAAACCCTCCTCGCCCAGCTTGTCCAGGGCGTCAGCACTGAGCACCAGATCCATGTCGCGGTCCTGCAGGCGGTGGCGAAGATAGCCGAGTTGGATCTCGGTGATACGACGCAGTTGCTCGCGCCCAAGAGGATGGAACACCACCACATCGTCGATGCGGTTGATGAACTCGGGCCGGAAGTGCTGGCCAACGATCTCCATCACCGCCTTCTTCATGGCGACGTAATTCTCTTCCCCGGCCATCTCCTGTATCACGTGGGAACCCAGGTTGGACGTCATGACGATGATGGTGTTGCGAAAGTCCACCGTGCGGCCCTGCCCGTCGGTTAAGCGCCCGTCGTCCAGCACCTGCAGCAGGACATTGAACACGTCCGGGTGGGCCTTCTCCACCTCGTCCAGCAGCACCACCGAATAGGGCCGGCGGCGCACCGCCTCGGTGAGGTAGCCGCCCTCTTCATAACCCACGTAGCCCGGCGGCGCGCCGATGAGCCGCGCCACCGAGTGCTTCTCCATGAACTCCGACATGTCGATGCGCACCATGGCTTCTTCGGTGTCGAACAGGAACGCCGCCAGGGCCTTGGTGAGCTCGGTCTTGCCGACGCCGGTGGGGCCCAGGAACAGGAACGAGCCGTT